>DATMBG010000009.1 GCA_035559535.1 Candidatus Limnocylindrales bacterium | reverse complement strand
CTGGTTGAGTAGCGAAATGCATTGAATCTCCTTCGTGAGGGCAAGCTCCCTCTTTTTGCAAGGTGGGTCAACCGGGACGGTTGACCTACTAACCGTTTTGAACCCATCCTCCCAAATCGAAAAATGTGGGTAAAGATAAGGCATCCTGGGGAGAGGTGACTCTACGTGGCCCTTACATAGGCAACCTACTCTAACTCCCCCCACACACAGGGAAGGAAGGGAGGGGTTGACCCTGCTTTACACCCCATTTCGATACCGACTTGGTAATAGGGGTTGGTATGGTCAGGCAGGTAGCGGTGGGAGCAATCTACTGTAAAGTCCGCTTAAAGGTTTTTTCACTTCATTCCTTTTAAACACTTATAAAGCAATTATTGGCATTTTACTTGACCGGATTTTTATAGGGTTTATTTTGAATAAAAAGAATGTCTGGAAACTTTAGACTTTGGACTTGTTTTTCCTAAAGGGAGGTTAGAAATGTCAAGACAAGGGATTTTTATACTGACGATAGCCTTCTTCTTGATTACAGGAGCCACCGAAACTCATGCCCATCATGGATGGAGTGGATATGACGATAGCAAGACTTTGAACTTTACAGGGACTATTCTGGAATCGGGTTATGAGCATCCCCATGGATATGTTAAATTAAAGGTGACAGAATCGGGATCTGAAAAAATTTGGCGGGTTGTCCTGGCACCCCCCTCTCGCATGGAGCGTCGGGGCCTCACTAAAGAGATGCTTCAGCCCGGAAAGACGGCTACGGTGGTAGGTTATCCCCATCGTACCGTAGAAGACGAAATGCGGGCAGAGCGGATTACCATTGATGGGAAAACCACGGAGTTACGGTAATGCATGAACTGATAGGTCCGGCCTGGTTAATTTGGCTGGAAACGAGTGCCCTTGCCATAGCCATGCGGCAGTGGCGATGGCTTTATCCCATCATAGAAATTGTACATATTGTAGGTTTTGTTACCCTGGTGGGGGCTGCTTTCATGTTTGATCTTCGGTTACTGGGTCTGTCTCGTCATGTTCCGGTTATAGATTTAGAGCGACACCATCTACGGTGGGCACGTTTAAGCCTGTTGCTTGTGATACCTTCCGGCCTCATGATGTTTATAGCCCATGCAACGGAAATGGCTGCAAATCCTGCTTTTCGTCTAAAGCTGATCTTGATTGCTGCTGCAGGCCTCAACGCCTTAGTCTTTCACAAAGGTATTTTCAAATCGGTGAAGACCTGGAACCAGGAAATTGAAACCCCTTGGGCTGCGAAGCTTGCCGGGATCCTCTCCCTTATCTTCTGGACCGGAGTTATCTCCTGTGGTCGCCTCCTGGCATACCTGTAAAGGAGATCTTTCCACTGGAGAGAAAACGAAAGTAAAATCAACTCTATAGAGATGGGAAGGAACTCAGACGGCTATTTATGTGGTCCCTTCTTGGGTAGAGGAACCAGTATCCGTATCAATTTAGTAGGTGGAAAAAGAAACACCCTCCTGGCCCCTTAGTAGGTGGAAAAAGAAACACCCTCCTGGCCCCCCCTCCAGAGGGGACTTCAGCAGCGGCTACCCCCCTGGCCCCCCTCTAGGGGGGTATGCAGACAGAAAAAAGTGACCCCTACTAAATGATTACAGTTACGAGGAACCATAATAAACTTGCTTATTTTATAAAAGCATGGTAGTGTATTTCAGGTAAGCCTTCATCAGATTAAGTCTGAAGGGTTATTATTCCGAAAGGTCTTATGCAAAAACTTGCCGAAGTTTGTATTCAGCGTCCCATCTTTGCATCGATGCTTATCCTGGCCCTGGTCGTTGTAGGAGCAACCAGTTACTTTCGGCTGGGGGTTGATCGTTTTCCCTCGGTTGATGTACCCACCATCAGCATACGCACAACGTTTCCAGGTGCCTCGGCAGAAGAGGTTGAAACAGAGGTCTCCCAACGGATTGAAGAAGCTGTCAATACAGTGGAGGGTATTAATGAACTCCGTTCGGTTTCGGGTCAGGGTAGTTCGGTTGTTATTATTACCTTTAATCTGGACCGAAACATTGACACGGCTGCCCAGGATGTACGGGATCGTATTGCTACAATCCTGCCGGATTTACCCAGCAATGTAGATCCACCTGTTGTATCAAAATTCGATAATGATTCCTCTCCTGTCATGACCGTGGCCCTTTCTGCTAACCGGCCTGTTCGGGAATTAACCGAGCTTGCAGATAAGATTGTAAAGGTACAACTGGAGCGGTCCTCGGGAGTCGGAGAGGTACGCATTGTTGGGGGTTTGGAACGGGCCATTAATGTTTGGGTTAGTGCTCATAAACTTGCAGCCTATCATATTCCCATTACGGCGGTACGGGATACCATTGTACGTCAGAATGTGGATGTACCGGGTGGAAATGTGACGGCAGGTCCCGTAGAGCATGTCCTCCGTACCATGGGGCGTGTGATAGATCCAAAGGAGTTCAACGAACTGGTTATTGCGACTGTCAACGGCGTACCCATTCGAATTCAGGATATTGGTTGGGTTGAGGATGGAACGAAGGAGCAACGCTCACTGGCCCGGTTAAACGGCGTACCGACGGTTACCCTGGAGATTCGGCGTCAATCAGGGGCCAATACTGTTGCCGTCATCGAAGCTGCCAAGAAAAGCCTCGCAAAGATTTCTTCTCAACTACCACCAGATGTAAGGCTAGAGGTCATTCAAGATCAGTCCCGTTATATTTATGCAGCACTCCACGAGATCAACCTGCACCTCATTTTAGGGAGCCTTCTGGCCTGCCTGGTTGTTCTGATCTTCATGCGGAGCTGGCGCTCCACCCTTATTGCAGGAATTGCTATCCCCACTTCTGTTATTGCTACGTTTGGCATGATGTGGGCCCTGGACTTCACATTGAATAGCGTGACGATGCTGGCTTTGGTCTTGATGGTTGGAGTCGTCATCGATGATGCCATTGTGGTGTTGGAGAACATCTTTCGTTTCGTTGAGGAGAAGAAAATGCGACCGTTCGAGGCCGCCCGCCTGGCCACAGCAGAGATCGGTCTGGCTGTCATGGCCACCACTTTAAGCCTTGTAGTCATCTTCGTTCCTGTTTCCTTCATGTCAAGTATTTCGGGCCGTTTCCTTTATCAATTCGGTATTACTGCGGCTGTAGCGGTTCTGGTTAGCCTGCTGGTTTCTTTCACTCTAACCCCTATGATGAGTGCACGTCTATTGCGGGCTGAGGACGCAGTTATGGGAGATGCTCACAGCCCGGCTCGATCCAGGAAAGGGTTCTATGCCTGGCTCGATCGGGGATATGCCCGGACTCTGGCCTTTGCCATCCATCACAGAGCCCTGATCTGTCTTCTCGCCCTGGGGGTCATGGCTTCCTCCATACCCCTTTACAGGCTGGTCAAACAGGAATATATTCCCAGCGATGTCGATGAAGCCGAGTTTAATGTGATTGTAACCGCACCGGAAGGTACCAGTCTTGCCGCTATGGATAAAATTATGCAGGCCGTTGAGTCTGAGTTACGCTCAACTCCAGGCGTACGGCTTGTTTTGGCTTCGGCAGGGGGCGGGTTTCTCAGCCGGGTTAATCAGGGGAGCGTATATGTTCGCATTGCACCCCATGAAGAACGTACCTTCTCTCTTACCCGGTTATGGCATGGAATTTTACACGGCGATCCCCTCCAGGCTTTTCGGGGTAATTATACCCAGCGGGATGTTATGCAGGACGTACGACGCCGCCTGAAGAAATATCGTAATATTCGTTTTACGGTACGTAATGCCCCCTCCTTCAATATTGGAAGTGGTAATTTTGAGATCGATTTTGTACTTCGGGGGCCTGATCTTACGGCCCTTGCAACCTATGCCGAGCAACTTCGAGAAAGATCCCAGGAATTGGGGATTATAGACGCAGATACCACCCTGAGGTTGGATAAACCTGAGTTGCATGTGGAAATCGATCGGGCCCGTGCTGCAGATTTGGGTGTTGATCCCACAGATATTGCTACAGCACTTCGCTTGATGGTGGGGGGAGATCAGAAAGTCTCACGATTTCGAGATATATCGGTCAATGACGATTATGATGTGCAACTTCGCCTGGTTGAAGAAGATCGAAATAACCCGGAGACCATCTCACGGCTCTATCTTCCTCACCGGGGAGAGGGACTGGTACGACTGGATAACATTGTACGAATCGTTCCGGCTCAAGGCCCTTCACGAATAGACCGTTTGGATCGACAACGACAGGTGAGTTTACGGGCATCGATCGCACCTGGCTATGCCCTGGCGGATCGACTGGAAGCCCTGCGAAAAGCAGTTGCCGAGATGAACCTGCCCCCAGGCTATACAACCAGTGTTTCAGGCCGCGGTCGAGAGCTAGAACGTACTTTTAACGAGTTTATCTGGGCCTTCTCACTTTCCATTGTCTTCATGTACATGATTCTGGCATCCCAGTTCGAAAGTTTAATTCATCCCTTTACTATTTTACTTTCCTTACCCCTCTCCGTACCTTTTGCTCTCCTCTCCTTGTGGTTTACGGGAAATACGTTGAATCTCTATTCAGCCTTAGGTATCCTAGTACTTTTCGGAGTTGTAAAGAAAAACTCGATCCTTCAAATCGATCATATGAATAATTTGCGGGCTAATGGGATGGATCGGACGGCGGCTATCATGCAAGGGAACCGAGATCGATTACGGCCTATTTTGATGACGACCCTGGCTCTTGTAGCCGGAATGCTACCCCTGGCCGTGGGTACCGGTCCGGGTGCCGAAGAAAGACGGACCATTGCCGTGGTGGTCATCGGCGGACAAACCCTCTCACTCTTCCCGACCCTATTGGTTACTCCTGTTGCTTATTCACTTCTGGATGATCTCGGAAGTCTGCTTCAACGGCGACGTCTTGCTATCAGAAAACTCCAACTGGCTGGCCGATTTCAGCTGCAGGAACTGTGGCAAGGTAACGGCCAGGTCCCATCACCTTCTGCAGAGGATCATCCTGTTCCGATTCCCCTTCATCCAACTGAAGATAAGCCGGATAAAACCCCGTAGCATTCTCTAATTTCTGGAATAAGCTTCCCTCCCCGACCCTTCCCCTATGAAAGATAGGGGAAGGGGCGTAGGCCTCAAGCTGAGGATCAGACCTGAGGTCCAGACACCCCTTAGGAAGGTGTTCAGGCCGAAAATAAGGCTTTTCCCCTTCTTAGCTGGATGCGTAGGGGAAAGGAAGACCCTTTTGCCCATCCTGGGAATCTAAATCCCGTCCTGAAAATGCATTTGACACTTCCTTCTCTTCTGGGTAAATTGAATAATAGACCATAAAAATTGTATTAAAATGTTTTTTTCGTCTTTATGAGGCAAAAAATGAAACCTTTAAGTTATCAAAAAGTTCGACTCCTTTTTTCTCCTTTATTTCTTCCCCTGAAAGGATTTGGACTATTATGGATTATCCTGATATTTCTTACGGCCTGTTCCCGGGGAGACGCCAGTGGAAAATCTGATCAGCCTAGGCAGAGGGCAGCCGTACCGGTCACTGCAGCTACGGTAGTTGAAAAAACCGTTCCGATCCAGATAAAAACCATTGGGACGGCCGAAGCTTATTCCGTTGTGGCGGTCCGGGCCCAGGTAAATGGAGAACTGACCGGGGTGTATTTCCAGGAAGGTCAGGATGTGAAGAAAGGGGATCTTCTTTTTACCATTGATCGAAGACCTTTAGAGGCGGCACTTAGACAGGCTGAAGCCAATCTGGCAAAGGATATAGCCCGCTTAAAACAGGCTGAAGCCAACCTGGCAAAAACCGCTGCCCAGGCAAAAAATGCCCAGGTTCAAGCGCGACGCTATGAGAGCTTGAATCAGCAGGGGATTATTTCTAAAGATCAATATGATCAGATTCGTACCAATGCAGAAGCCCTTCAGGCAGCCTTGCATGCAGATCAAGCTGCTGTAGAAGATGCCAAAGCAGCTATTCGTGCAGATCAGGCGGCTATAGAGAATGTTAAACTGGAGTTGGAGTACTGTTCCATCCGGTCTCCTTTGGACGGGCGAACAGGAGATCTTATGGTTCATCCGGGGAACCTGATCAAAGCCAATGATACGGTCCTGGTAAATATCAATCAAATCAGTCCCATTTATGTTACTTTTTCCGTTCCTGAACAAGAACTCCCTGAGATAAAGAAATATATGGCACAGGGGAAACTCCAGGTGGAAGCTGAAATACCTAACTCGGAAGGGAATCCGGTAAAAGGGGTCGTTACCTTTGTAGACAATGCGGTAGATAAAGCTACCGGGACTATTCAACTCAAAGGAACCTTTGATAACGAAGAAAAACGTCTCTGGCCCGGCCAATTTGTTAATGTAACTTTAACCCTTACCACCCAACCTAATGCCATTGTGGCCCCATCCCAGGCCATTCAGGCAGGACAACAAGGTTCCTACGTGTTTGTCATTAAACCTGACCTTACGGTTGAATCCCGTCCTGTGGTTGTAGCCAGGACATTGGAAAATGAAAGCATCATTGAGAAGGGACTTCAACCGGGAGAGAAGGTAGTCACAGACGGCCAACTTCGGCTTACTCCGGGTATGAAAGTAGAAGTGAAGAACGATCAAGGAAGTAACAAGGAGGCAAGTTCATGAATATTACAGAGCTTTTTATTCGTCGCCCCATTACCACCACACTCCTTATGATGAGTTTTCTACTCTTTGGGATTGCAGGATATCAACTCCTGCCTGTGAGTGACCTGCCCAACGTAGATTTTCCCACCATTCTGGTAACTGCGAGTCTTCCTGGAGCCAGTCCCGAAACCATGGCGGCCTCGGTAGCGACTCCTTTGGAGCGACAATTTTCTACCATTGCGGGCCTGGACTCGATGACCTCCACCAACACCCTGGGAAGTACCCAGATTACTCTCCAGTTTAATTTGAGCCGGGATATTGACGCGGCGGCTCAAGATGTCCAGGCGGCCATTGCCCAGACTGCTCCTCAACTTCCCCAGAATATGCCAAGTCCGCCCTCTTATCGCAAGGTAAACCCTGCCGATCAACCTATTCTCTATTTGGCCCTAAGTTCTCCGACCCTTCCCCTCTCAACGGTTAATGAATATGCCGATACGTTTATTGCTCAGCGGGTTTCCATGATCAGCGGGGTTGCTCAGGTCCAGGTTTTTGGCTCACAGAAATACGCAGTTCGTATCCAACTGGATCCTAAAGCTCTGGCCAGTCGGGCCATTGGAATAAATGAGGTGGCCAACGCAATCCAAGAGGGAAATGCAAATTTACCAACCGGTATGCTATCCGGACCTCAAAAGGCTTTTACCGTGGAGACCAACGGCCAGCTTATCGATGCGGTGGCGTATCGCTCACTCATTGTAACCTATCGTAATGGCTCCCCGGTGCGCCTTCAGGAACTCGGTAGAGTTATTAGTAGTGTAGAGAATGACAAAATCGCAAGCTGGTACAATGATATCCGTGCCATCGTTCTGGCTATTCAACGTCAGCCGGGTACCAATACCGTAGAGGTCGTAGATTCTATCAAAAAGCTTCTCCCCACCTTCCGGGCCCAGATGCCGGCCTCGATTGACCTTAATATCCTTTATGATCGATCTGTATCGATACGTGAATCGGTCAATGACGTCAAGTTTACGCTGGTTCTGACGGTTTGTCTGGTCGTTTTAGTCATCTTTCTTTTCCTGCGTAATCTCTCGGCTACGATTATTCCCAGCCTGGCCTTACCTATGTCGATTATTGCCACCTTCGCCGTGATGTACCAACTGGGCTACAGCCTGGATAACCTTTCTTTAATGGCTTTGACCCTGTCGGTGGGTTTTGTGGTCGATGATGCCATCGTTATGCTGGAAAACATCGTCCGGCATATGGAGATGGGTAAAGGAAGGATGCAGGCAGCCCTGATCGGGTCTAAAGAAATTGGGTTTACCGTTTTATCCATGACCCTGTCCCTCGCAGCCGTTTTCATTCCTGTGCTCTTCATGGGGGGGATCCTCGGACGTCTGCTCCACGAGTTCGCTGTAACGATTAGCATGGCCATACTCGTCTCCGGTTTTGTTTCTTTAAGCCTTACCCCTATGCTTTGTAGTCGATTCTTACGCCCACCCAGTGCACAAAAGCAGGGTCGTTTCTATGCCGCTTCGGAGCGTGTCTTCGAAGGAATGCTCCGGGTTTATGATTGGAGTCTGAAAAAGGTCTTACGCCATCGCCTCATAACCATGATCATCTCGGGGATTATCCTCGTGGCTACCCTATATCTTTTCCTCATTACCCCTAAAGGATTCCTCCCCAGTGAAGATACCGGACAGATCTTTGCTTTCACCGAAGCTGCCCAGGGAACTTCCTTTGATGCCATGGTAAGGTACCATCAAGCCCTGGGAGCTATTCTCCAGCAAGATCCCTATGTAGATTCCTTCATGTCCAGTATCAGTGGAAGCAATACAGGTCGCCTATTCATTCGTTTGAAACCTCGCTCCGAACGTCAGTTGAGTGTAGACCAGGTCATCCAGGAGTTAAGACCTAAATTGGCGACGGTCCCAGGAATTCAGGTTTTTATGCAAAATCTTCCTCCCATTCGTATCGGTGGTCAGTTGACCAAGAGTCCTTACCAGTTTACCCTCCAGAGTCCAGATACCCAGGAACTTTATCATTATGCACCGATCCTCGAAGCTAAGATGCGGGAATTACCCCAACTCCAGGATGTAACCAGTGATTTGCAAATCAAAAATCCCCAGGTGAATATTGAAATTTATCGGGATAAAGCAGAAGCCCTTGGAATTACAGCCCTCCAAATCGAAGAAACCCTTTACAGTGCCTATGGATCCCGACAGGTTTCGACCATCTATGCACCTAACAATCAGTACAAGGTCATTATGGAAGTAGAACCTCAATATCAAATGGATCCAACCGCTTTATCTTTACTCTATATCCGATCCTCCAGTGGACAACTGGTTCCACTCAAGGCAGTTGCCAACATCACATTGGGTGTGGGACCTTTATCGGTGAATCATTTGGGTCAGCTTCCGGCCGTTACCCTCTCTTTCAATGTCAGGCCCGGAGTATCTTTAGGAGAGGCGGTTGCTTTGGTGGAAGACCTGGCCCGTAAAACGCTCCCTTCTACCATCAGTGCCAGTTTTCAAGGTACGGCCCAGGCTTTTCAATCCTCCTTGCAAGGTTTAGGGCTTCTCCTGATTATGGCCATTCTCGTAATCTACATCATACTGGGTATCCTCTACGAGAGTTTTATTCACCCTTTAACAATTCTTTCGGGTCTCCCCTCTGCCGGATTTGGAGCTTTATTAACCCTGCTCCTCTTCCATCGGGATCTGGATATCTATGCTTTTGTAGGTATTATCATGCTGGTCGGTATCGTAAAGAAAAATGCTATTATGATGATCGATTTTGCGTTGGATGCTCAAAGAAATGAAGGGAAAAATCCGGCGGATGCCATCTATGAAGGGAGTCTTATTCGGTTCCGTCCTATTATGATGACCACCATGGCAGCCCTTATGGGTACTTTACCCATTGCATTGGGTGTCGGTGCCGGTGCGGAAGCCCGTCGTCCCCTGGGTCTGGCTGTTGTGGGAGGTCTCTTGTTCTCTCAGATTCTTACGCTCTATATTACACCTGTTTTCTATATTTATATGGAATCCTTACGAGAAAAGCTGAGCAGACGATTTCGAGGCCGCACCCAGATCCCAGAAGGTCCGACCGCTCAGCTACCCGCTCCCGAACTCCTGGAGGCAGAGCCGCTGGAGACTACCATCACCGATAACGGGCGACGCAGTGAGCATCCTGTAGAAACAGGTAATGGAATGAGACGGAATGGACAACACCCGGTAGAACGGGGAGTCGGTTCCAGATAGTACCTTTTCTTTAAAGGTAACTTTACAAAATAGCACATAGCAGTGTACTAGGGGCTTCTCTCACACGTTGGCTGCCATATTCGGAAGAATCTAGGAATTGTTAATTCTTTGGACGTAAGGTTTGGAGGAGAAGGCCGGCCTAGGGTATGATCTGATTGTGTTCCACAGGGTAGAATTTTGAACTTTGGATTTCTCTTCCCAATAGAACGATTCTCCCGGCTGCTTATTTTCCCTATCGATGATTATTTATTCGTAGGGGTTCTTCAATTATAGGAAACAGGTGATAAAATCCCTGGCTATAATTCCTGGTTTTTGTGGAGCTTCCAAATTTCCAAACCAACAACTGGAAGTTCTACATATTTCCCAACTGACCCCCGACAGACGCGGATCAATTATGAGCAATGTCGGCAAACCCCATATCCCTCTCCGCCCAATACATAGGAACTGCATCCTGGCGTATCACAACGATATACAGATTCTTCCGCTCCGCAGTTACAGCGAATGATAACAGGTTCTACTTCGTAAGGACTCAGGATTTTGATTTGACCACTGAATTGACTACACTTTAAGCAGAATATTGCTTGATCCAAAGATAAATGGTCCCAGGTAATGAGATTTTCAGCCTTCATAACTTCCCCTTCTATAGAGCAAACACTAAACTTTGTAAAGGCATAATTATCAAGCGGGACGCTTAACCTACTAACTATTGGTGCTAGTTTTTTAAATTGAAAGAGCCATGCAGGTTCTCCAATATTATCAACAAAAACTCTTTTTCACTCATTTGGAGGTAACCTGCATGACTACCATAGAGTTTATCACCGAATTGTTCTGTCGGGTAGAT
>DATMBG010000008.1 GCA_035559535.1 Candidatus Limnocylindrales bacterium | reverse complement strand
GGCCTCCCGCCCCTACACAGGATAGGGGGAACTGGGGGTGAGGGAAAGGAGGAGCGAGGAAGTAGGGCCGACGGTCGCACTCCCGGCTAAGCCTTATCCTGGTGCATATATTCCCTCTTCCAAAGCTTCAGGAAGGGGGAGTAAGGGGGAGGACAACGCTTGTCTCATATCTAGAATAACCGGCACAAAAAGTTATAAATCCCCGTATTCCTTCGGAGTCCTTTGTAGATTAGAAAGCTTAGTACTTAGGTGATAGAGTAGTTCCTTTATTTTTTATCTAACCATACGTTCCAGAAAACCGGAGAGGTAAAGGGAACAACGCCTTTCACATGCTTACGATAGGCATCGGGTACCGTCGCCTGACCTAAGAGTACATAAGGGACTTCTTCATAGGCTAATTTTTGGATTTCCTCTGCCAATTGTTTACGCTTCTCCGGATCTTGGGTACGGGCCCATTCGGTCCGTAATTCTTCCATCTTCTTGCTGCAATACCAACCAAACCAGGCTTTTTCACAATCTCCTACGATCCCTGGATTTCCTACCGGATTAAACACGTCCCCAAACTGCCACCAGGTACTGAAGAGATTCCAACCGCCCTCTTGGGGAGGTTTCTTCTCGGCTCGACGAGAGACCAGGGTACTCCAATCCATAGCCTGGAGATCTACCTTTACACCGATTTGTGTGAGTAGTTGCTGGGTTACCAACGTGACAATATGGATATCGTTCTGATCTGTGGGATCCATGAGTACTACAGGCCGTCCGTCATACCCGGCTTCTTGCAGGAGTTTTCTAGCTTTCTCCAGGTTTTTTCCCATCTGCGGATCTGACCCTGCAGAGGTCTCCCAGGGACTCCCACACATGAAATACGCCGGACACGCTTTCCATATTCTTGGATCTCCAATGGCCGCCTGCATATAGGTCTCCTGGTTGGCCATCCATACCAGAGCCTGCCGGGCTTTCGGATTGTTGAAAGGTGGATAGAGATGATTGGGGCGCAACCAGAATTGAACCACCCGGGATGGATCTATCAGGATTTGAATGTCGGGGTTTTTCTCTAATCGGGAAAGAAAATCCACAGGAAACCTTTCCCAATAGTCTATCTCTCCGGCTTCCAGCGCCGCCCCGGCCGTTGCCGGATCAGGAATGTAGAACCATTCTACCCGATCCACATATACCCGCTTGCCTCCGGCACCAAAACTGGGTGGCTCAGAGCGTGGAATATAGTCGGGATTGCGTACGTAAACTACCCGATGCCCAGGCTCCCATTCTTCCTTTACAAATTTGAAGGGACCCGAACCGATAAATTCTTTGATCTGTTCATCGGCCGGAGTGGCTGCAATTCGAGCCGGCATGATGAAAGGCACATTACTGCTTGGCTTGGCCAGCGCATCTAAAACTAACCCAAAGGGTTCCTTTAACTCCAGACGGAAAGTTTTAGCATCCACCGCTTCCAAACGACTCGTAAACATCATTAACATCTTTCCCAAAGCATCCCGTTGGCCCCATCGTTTGAGGGAAGCAATGACGTCATCGGACGTAACAGGACTGCCGTCATGGAACTTGAGACCTTCCCGTAACGTAAAGGTATACTGCAGACCATCGGAACTTACCTGCCAGGTATCCACCATCTGAGGCTGAATTTTAAGGTCTTTATCCAGGGCAAATAAGGTATCATAAATCATATAACCGTGGTTACGGGTAATATAAGCTGTCGTCCAGATGGGGTCTAAAACCTTCAGATCGGCGTGGGGAATAAACTTAAGGGTCCCACCCATTTTAGGTTCCTCACAAAGAACCCCCGAGACCAGGCTAATCAAAAGCAAAGGAACCGGAAACAATAGGGCGATACATCGGCCCAGAAACCAACGAAAATCTTTTACCATGACGATCTTCCTTTCCTTAAAGGGAGTTTTTTGAGTTTATTTTAGATATATTTTTAACTCTGATCAATTGCTTAAACTCTATAATTGGCCTTTTTCCCTGTCAAGGAAACTTTATACCCGATTTTGAAAGTTTAAGAAGCGGAAGGAGAGGAAAGAGGTGAAGGGGAGAACGGCAAGGTATAGTAATTAAAGGAAAATAACAGGAGAGGATTGTCCGACTCGATACCCCCTGTTGGGTTTCAGTACAACTCCCCATAAATGGGAAAGCAGCCTGCTCATTTAGCAGGCTTAAAGTTCGGGAATACTACCGGGTTAGTCCGTTGGGGACGCCATTTGGAAACCTTTCCTGAATTGCAGCTTTGATTTGCTCAATCCGCCTTTCAGGATTCGGATGGGTACTAAAAAATTCGGGAGGGCGTTGCCCTTTACTTGCCTGGGCAAGGGTTTCCATCATGTTGATCATCGCTCGGGGATCATATCCGGCTTCTGAAGTAAAGCGGACTCCCAATCGATCGGCTTCCAGCTCATCATCCCGGCTAAATTTCATATTTATCAGATTCCCAATCAATGCAGCAACGGCTGCTGTTCGCTGGCTGGATGGATCATCGGGATCATAAGTGGCCAATACGGCGGCACCGGTAAGACCTTCGGTTAATTGGGCCTTAGCTATGTGTTCGGCTGCATGACGGGCTACTACATGACCGATCTCATGCCCCAACACACCTGCCAGTTCCCCTTCTGTGCCCATGAGTTTCATTAACCCTTCGGTAATAAATATTTGACCGCCTGGCAGGGCAAAAGCATTAATGGTCTGTTCGTCTACCAGTAAATGGAAATCGAACTTATAAGGGGTTTGACCGGCTTCGGTCTTTGAAACCAGTCGATTACCAACCTCATCCACCAAAGCCTGTTTTTGTTGATCTGGAGATAATCCTCCAAATTGAGATGCCATCTGGGGAGCAGCCTGAAGACCTAAGGCAATTTCCTGTTTCGGTGTTATATTAACGTGTTGGGTTTCTTTAGTAACCGGATTATACTCGCGGGCTGTGTAATAGGATACCAAAGAGATTATAGCAATAACAATCGCAATAATTAAACGCGGTGAACGTCTCATAGGGTAGCTCCTTTAGTTGCATCCTGACTGCAGAGAGGATGGCTAGTTCGTCAATTTACGGCAGGGACGAATCGGCGATTCCCTCTACAACCGGAATGAAAGGGAGGTAAAGTTTTACTCCTGCTCCAGCTTGCACTTGCAAATAGATCTCATCCACTTACCTGGTGTACTTAACTACCTATACTCCAAAGCGGAAGCCCATTTTCCAGGAGAAAACGGGCTTCGTAGCTCTTAAGGAGCTTTAACCGGAGTTAGGAGTGATCGGTTTTTTGTTGACCCGCCTTTCCGGAAACATACTTTTCTGGATTTTTGTCAAAGGTGTTTTTACACCCCACAGCGCAAAAATAATACGTTTTGCCTTTGTATGTACTTGTGGCCGGAGGGTTCTTTTCATCGACCTCCATTCCACAAACAGGATCCTTTGCCATCTGACTCACCTCCTTTTATGTAGGTATTACCCCTACCGATATGGTCAAACGTGGACGTTTGACTTTAAAAATACCTTGACGAACCGGCAGAGATAGCATAGGCTGATAGCCTGATCATTATGAAATTCAATAAACATGCCTTTAGCAAATTGAATCTCCTCCCTAACAAATTGGAGATTCCTATATCTGGTTGCTAACCTGAATTCCAGAGCGTATAATGTGATATAGTTTAGACTTCCGGCAAAAACCCTGTTACCCGTCGAAAGGAGTAAATCAGGCTATGAAAATCAGTATTGAACAGGTAGAGCATGTGGCTAAATTGGCACGACTCCATTTATCCGAGGAAGAGAAGCAGGAAATGTCAGAAAAACTGAGCCAGATTCTAACCTATATGGACAAGTTGAATGAATTAAATACAGAAGGAATTTTGCCCACTTCCCATGTGGTCGAGATTAAAAATGTTTTCCGGGAGGACAAAGTAGAACCCTCGCTTCCAGAGGATCAGGCCTTACAAAATGCACCCGATCGGGTAAATGGATATTTCCGTGTGCCACGGGTGATAGAATAGGGGCATGTTAAAAGCAAGGGGGCAAGAAGTTAAGAAATCCCGACTTCTGACTTCTGGCTTCTTAGGGATGCATGGAACTTTGCGATTATACTATCCATGAGCTTCATGAAATGATGAAGCGGAGGGAAATCACCTCCAGACAAATTACCGAATCGGTTCTTTCTCGGATTGATCAGGTGGAGAATCGAATCAGAGCCTATATCACTGTTTTAAGAGAAGAAGCCCTGGAACAGGCCAGCATCATTGATCAAAAACTTCAAAGGGGAGAAATTCCCTTAACTCCTCTTACCGGGATTCCTATAGCGATTAAAGATTTAATTTGCACCAGGGGGGTTTTAACGACCTGTGCAGCCAAGATTTTACATAATTTTATTCCCCCCTATGATGCAACGGTTATAGCCCGGCTGAAGCAACAGAACATCGTTATGATTGGAAAAACGAATCTGGATCAATTCGGGATGGGCTCTTCGACGGAGAATTCCTACTACGGAATTACCCGAAATCCCTGGGACTTGAGTCGAGTCCCGGGAGGTTCGAGTGGGGGGTCGGCAGCAGCCGTCATAGCCGGGGAAGCTATCGGAGCTCTAGGAACAGATACCGGGGGTTCTATCCGCCAACCCTCTTCATTTTGTAGCACAACCGGTCTTAAACCGACCTACGGTCGGGTTTCGAGATACGGATTAATCGCTTACGCCTCTTCTCTGGATCAAATCGGTCCCATTGCTAAAGACGTAACCGACTGTGCTATTCTGCTGAATGCCCTATCAGGGTACGATCCTAAGGATTCCACGTCGGTTAATTTACCCACACCGGACTATACCCGGGCTCTGGTTCCCGATATTACCGGCTTAAAGATAGGTATCCCGGAAGAATATTTTATTGCCGGAATGGATGAAGAAGTAGAGGAAAAAATCTGGGAGGCGGTCAGGGTCCTGGAGAAGCTGGGAGCTTCTTATGAAAAAGTTTCCCTACCCCATACCGAATACGCCGTGGCCGCTTATTATATCATAGCCCCTGCCGAAGCCAGCTCCAATCTAGCCCGATATGATGGGGTTAAATACGGTTACCGGGCCGATACGTATACCGATCTGATGGATATGTATATGACCACGCGTTCTCAAGGATTCTCTCCGGAAGTAAAACGCCGCATCATGCTGGGTACTTACTCCCTGAGCTCGGGATACTATGATGCTTACTACTTAAAGGCCCAAAAAGTAAGAACGTTGATTAAGCGAGATTTTGAAGAAGCCTTTAAAAAATATGATGTTCTGGTAGCTCCTGTCTCTCCCACCCCGGCATTTAAAATCGGAGAGAAAACCGAAGATCCTTTGCAAATGTACCTGTCGGATATCTTCACCATTCCCATTAACCTGGCGGGCGTAACGGCCCTATCTATCCCTTGTGGATTCACAAAAGACGGTCTACCCATCGGACTACAGATCATCGGAAAGCACTTTGGAGAAGAAACGATCTTAAAAGTAGCTTATGCCTTTGAGCAGAATACGGAACATCATAAGAAGAAGCCGCCTTTATAAGGTGGGGGGGGCATGGAGGTATGGGAGTATGGAAGTGTGGAGGTATGGGAGTGTGGGGGTATGGCGGTGTGGGAGAAATCTTATACTTCCGTACCTCCATACCCCCATACTTCCATACTCCCATACTTCCACACTCCTCCATCACTTAAAATGGAATACGAAGCTGTTATCGGGCTGGAAGTGCATACGCAATTAAAGACCCGGTCCAAAATTTTTTGTTCCTGTAGTACCGAGTTTGGTGCAAAGCCCAATCATAATACCTGTCCTATTTGTCAGGGAATGCCGGGAGTTCTACCTGTACTGAACAAACAGGTGGTAGAATTTGGAATTCGGACGGCCCTGGCCATGAACTGTACCATCGCGGACTATAGCCTTTTTGCCCGTAAAAATTATTTCTACCCGGATCTACCTAAAGCATATCAAATCTCTCAATATGAACTTCCTCTGGCCCAGCATGGATGGATTGAAATTCAGGTGGATGGTATTTCTAAAAAAATAGGGGTAACCCGGATCCATATGGAAGAGGATGCGGGGAAGTCTATCCACGATGAGAATATTACAGGATCTAAAAATTATAGTTTTATAGATTTTAATCGCTGTGGCGTTCCCCTTCTGGAAATTGTGAGTGAGCCGGATATGCGCTCGCCTGAAGAAGCCAGGGAATATCTACTTAAGTTAAAGGGAATTCTGGAGTATCTGGAAGTCTCAGATTGTAATATGGAAGAAGGGAGTTTACGATGTGATGCCAACATCTCGGTACGACCTAAAGGAAGTACGAAATTGGGTACCAAAACAGAAGTTAAGAATATGAACTCCTTTAAAAATGTCCAGAAAGCTCTGGAATACGAAATTGCCCGTCAGATTCAGATTTTAGAAGAAGGGGGACGAATCGTTCAGGAAACCCGCCTTTGGGATGTAGATCAAGGGGTTACACGCCCTATGCGAAGTAAGGAAGAAGCCCATGACTATCGCTATTTTCCAGAACCGGATCTGGTACCCCTGGTTATCGATAAAGAATGGATTGAACAGATACGGAAAAGTTTACCGGAACTGGCTGATGCAAGAACTGCTCGATTTATATCCCAGTACGGAATTCCAGAGTATGATGCCCGGGTTTTAACTGCTTCTAAATTTGTTGCAGATTATTACGAAAATACGGTTAAGCTTTATCCGAATCCCAAAGTGGTGAGTAACTGGGTTATGGGAGATATCCTTCGAAAGCTTAAAGAGCATGAACAAGCAGATATCCGAACCTGTCCCATAACCCCCCAACACCTTGCCGGAATGCTAAAGTTAATCGAAGAAGGTACTATCAGCGGTAAAATCGCTAAGGTCGTCTTTGAGGACATGTATGCTACCGGAAAGATGCCGGAAGAAATCGTAAAGGAAAAGGGATTGATTCAGATCTCGGATGAAAAAGAGGTGGCAGCGGTTGTGGACCGAATTATTGCTGCAAACCCTGAAACCGTAGCCCAATACAAAGCGGGTAAGCAGAAAGCATTCGGCTTCTTTGTAGGCGAAGTTATGAAGGCAACCCAGGGAAAGGCCAATCCCCAGCTCGTGAATAAGTTGTTGAAGGAAAAGCTTTCTACCTGATAGGGGGTGGGGGAGTGGGAGGTATGGAGGTTACTGTCAGGCTATTTGCGAATCTGAGAAAATATCTACCACCAGGCAGTGATGGCAAGAAAGCGGTTTTGGAAGTCCCCGAGGGAATTACCGTTCGCGAGGTTGCCTTGAGCTTAAGGGTACCTGAACAATTCTTACAGATTGTCCTGATAAATGGAAACAATGCTTCTTTAGATCAGCGTCTATCTGAAGGAGATGAGTTAAGCATCTTTCCTTTTATGGCCGGAGGGACAGGTCAGCATGTTTAAGAAGATTCTCATAGCCAACCGGGGTGAAATTGCCCTTAGAATTATTCGGGCTTGCAAGGAACTGGGCATTAAGACCGTTGCGGTTTATTCAAAGGCAGATGCCGAATCTCTTCATGTAAGATTTGCAGACGAGAGTGTTTGTATAGGGCCACCGGAGAATAGAAAAAGCTATTTGAATGAAACAAACATTATCAGTGCCTGTGAAATTACAGATGCCGAGGCCGTTCATCCTGGATACGGTTTTTTAGCAGAGAATGCACGGTTTGCCGAAATGTGCCAGGAGTGTAATATTACCTTTATTGGTCCTCCACCGGAAATTATACGATTAATGGGCGATAAGGTCTCTGCCAGGCAAATTGCTAAACGGGCCGGACTTCCTATCTTACCCGGCAGTAGCGATTCGGTTAAAGACCTCAAAGAAGCCCTGGATGTGGCTAAATCCATCGGGTTCCCCATTATCCTCAAGGCTTCGGCAGGAGGAGGAGGACGTGGGATGCGGGTTGTGTTTTCGGAAGAGGCCCTGGCCAACTCCTTCATGATGGCCCGCTCGGAATCCATCTCTTCCTTTGGAAGTCCGGATATCTACGTAGAGAAGTTTCTTGAGAAACCGCGTCATATTGAGTTTCAAGTTATTGGAGATCAAAAGGGAAATGTCTACCATCTGGGAGAACGGGAATGCTCCATCCAGAGACGTCATCAAAAGCTTTTAGAGGAATCTCCCTCTCCGGCCGTAACCGAAAAAGTTCGGGAAAAAATGGGAAATCTGGTGGTCGCCGCCATGCGGGAAATCAAATACAGTAGCGTTGGAACGGTAGAGTTCCTCATGGATCAGGAGGGAAATTTTTACTTCATCGAGATGAATACCCGTATCCAGGTAGAACATCCAGTTACCGAGATGGTTACCGGGATAGACCTTATTAAAGAACAGATCCGGATTGCCGCAGGACAGGAACTTAAATATCGATCCAAAGATATCCGACTGACCGGTCATAGCATCGAATGCCGCATCAATGCGGAGGATCCCCAGAACTTTACTCCAAATCCCGGTAAGATCACCGCTTTTAATCTTCCAGGAGGCCCTGGCATTCGTGTGGATACGGCTGCTTATAGTGAATATCAGGTAACTCCTTTTTATGATTCTCTGATTGCCAAGCTGATCGTCCATGCCCGGGATCGGGCAGAGGCCATTGCCCGAATGGAACGGGCTTTAGATGAATTCATCGTAGAGGGTATCAAAACGACTATCCCTCTCCACAAAAAACTCCTGCGGGATCCTTCCTTCCGTCAAGGAAGATATCATATCGAGTTTTTAAGTGAGTTGTTAGGTAAATCTTAATGAAGAATGTGGAAGTAGGGGTGTGGGAGTATGGGAGTATGGGGGTATGGGAGTATGGAAGTATGGAAGTATGAGAATATAAATATAGGAATATAGGAGAACATATTCCACACTTCCACACTCCCACACCCCCATACTTCCAGAGTGAATTTTGAAGACAGTTCTTCAGCGTGTTTCCCAGGCTGCTGTAAGGGTTGAGGGGAAAATAATCAGTGAAATCGGAAAGGGACTCGTCGTCCTGGTAGGGGTTGAACAGGAGGATTCGGAGAAGGATGCTACCTATCTGGCGGAGAAAATCCTCCACTTGCGGATCTTTGAAGATGAGGCCGGGAAAATGAACCTGTCTGTTTTAGATGTTCACGGAAGCCTTTTGGTAGTTTCTCAGTTTACCCTCTTGGGGGATTGCCGGAAAGGAAGGCGACCGAGTTTTACAAAAGCCGCCGGGCCGGAGTTAGCCCGGTACCTCTATGAATTTTTCATTGAAGAGTTAAAGACAGGCGGTCTTCCGGTTGCAACAGGAATTTTTCAGGCTCATATGACCGTTCAGATCTTTAACGATGGACCGGTAACGTTTATCCTGGATAGTCGCTCTTAACCATGAATGCCTGCATTGGTCTCATTGCAGCCATGTCTGCGGAGATTCATCGTGTGAGAAAGATCCTTTCCCTCAACGAGAGTTTTCAACAGAGCTCGATTCTTTTTTATCGGGGCTTTTATCGGGATAAGGACATTATTCTGGCCAGATCCGGAGTCGGCAAAGTTAATGCGGCTGTTGCAGCGCAGGTGATGATCCAGAATTATAAACCTAAAGCCCTCCTTTGTTTTGGTGCAGCCGGTGCCCTCAGTCCTGAGTGTGATATCGGAGATATCGTACTGGGAGAGCGACTCATTCAGCACGATTTTGGCTGGTATACAGCCGGGCACTTTGTTTCTGAAAAGATATTTATCTATCGAGGTAAAAAAAAAGAAAAAATCCCCTGGTTTCTTTCCCATCCAGACCTTTTAAAAACTGCCCAGGAGATCGGTCGGTGGGAGGTTTTTGGTAACAGGAAAATCCATACAGGAGTTATAGTCTCCGGGGATCAGGTCATTTGTACAGAAGAAAAGAGAAAAGACCTGGCTTTACGCTATCAGGCCCTCGCCACAGACATGGAAAGCGCTGCCATAGCCCACGTAGCTTATCTGAATCAGGTTCCGTTCCTGGCCATTCGGGCTATTTCCGATACGGCGAATATAGATTTAAACAGGACCTGTCTGAAAAAAATAAGACCCGGTCTTAAGGCCAGAAAAGATTTTGAATTTGCCCTGGATCAATCCAGCCGGTTTGTTTCTGAACTCCTCAAAAATATCAACTTGAGTAAGCTGTAACCTCTGCCTTTCCGCCTTTTATAACCCCAAAGAGATCTCCTAATAACCGTTCGAGAACCTCTCTGGTTAAAATCATCGGCCTTGTTTCTTTCAACCGGTTGTTTTTCTGGTTCCGATATCGAACCAGAGTCAAGGAAGTCTGGTTTTCCTCTCCGTGCAAGAGAAGTTCATAAAACTCTATAAAATCCTCCCTTACTTGAGGTGGAAAACTCCTGATCTGGACAACCGGTGTATATTTATCCCATTCGATAAGGGATAAAGGTTCCAGCAGGTAGGTAACTTTTTGGATGATCTGTTCTCCCTGGTCTTTCAATCGATTTGCCCGGGTCAGAATGTCAAACGAGACGTTTGACCTACTTTCTTCTTGCTTTTTAATTTCAAGCCTGTGGAGGGCACAACTCAACCGATCTAAATCCACCACCTCCAATTTACCTTGAATTCCATCTTCTTCCAGTTCAAAGGTAAAAGGAAAATGGGGATGTCGGGAAGTTTTTACAAATAGATTTTCAATAGGAATTTGAATCCCTCTCATTGAGGACCTCCGTCGTTATTTTAAGATTTTTAATCTTGAAGGGTTATTAAAAGATCTATGCAAAGATCAAACCATCTGCAACTAAATTTTCAAAAATTTATAAAGAAAGCCCTGTGGAAGAATGCCCTTAAGCAAGGGTTTAGGCATTTTCTTCCTCTTCTTCAGGAGAAACCATTAATTCGGCAGCTTCTCTTTGGGCCAGTGCAAGGCGAAGTTGATTCATGAAGGCTTCTCGCTGTTCTGAGCTCAGACCTTGACGCAAATTTGGGAACTTATTCCAGAGTGCTCGACAGGTTGTTTGAAGTTCCCTTGCTTTCTCCCAGGAAATGGTATTCAGAACTTTTTTAGTAAATAAAAGATCTTCTCCGGATCCCACGTCTTTTGTCTTTAAATTTGCTTCTACCAGAAGAAGCAGATAAGCAAAATCGACAATATCGCTTTTTTCTCCCAGTTCTTTTAAGGATTCCAGGCTAAACTTTCTTAAAAGCTGAACGATTTCCCCCTCACTCATCCCCTTAAAAACATCCCGGACGATTTCCACCCCTCGATTTTTTGTTTTCAGGTTTTTAAGGATCAATTCGATCCAGGTAATTTTTTCTTCTTCTGATTTGATAGCCTTGATGAGTTTCGTAGGTCTGGTAGGGTCATGCCACTCTTCGATGAGTTTGAGCATTTTTTTCTCAGGGAGCTGTTTGAGGATTTGGATGACCCAGGTTGCGTTATATTTTTTAGGCAGGGAAGGAAGGAGAAGGGTATCAAAGGCGATGATGGGTTCATCTGCGTAGGCATCGATAAGCTCGGTAAGTTTGGTCCTGAAACGTGGATTGGTAGGATCGAATAGATTCCAACGATATAAATACAGATAAAGATACGTGCGAAACTTCAGCAAACCCCGTTTTAAAAAAGAAAAAATACGCCTACCCTCCAATTCCAAATAGGGTTCCAGGATAAACACCAAAATTCCTGTAACCATTAAGAGAAGGATAAAAATCCAGGGGTTTAAAATAAATTCGTTCATTGGCCTGTAGATTCTCAATTATTTTAGACATACTTTTATGGCCCTGACCACAGGTAAGAATCAGGAAATTATCGATATGATAAAGGGTTTGGATCAATCAGTCAAGTAAAAATTAAACCAATATTTCTGGAAAAGAGCTTTTATAAACCCTTTTTAATAAGTCCTTCTTTGGATTTTAAAATCCGGGCCTCCATCTGCATCATCTGTTCTGCATCTTCTTTTTTCTCATGATCATAACCCATCAGATGAAGAATTCCATGGACTAACAGCATATCCATTTCATCCCCCAGGGAATGACCATGAATCCGGGCCTGACGATCGGCAGTATCTACCGAGATAACCACATCTCCCAGGGGGAAAAGCAAAGAAGACCCGGGGCTTTTTTTGAAAGATCCGGGTGAAGAGGTTTCTTGTAGGGGGAAGGAGAGGACATCGGTACTTTCATCGATATGGCGATAGGTTTTATTAAGGCGGCGAATTTCCTCATCCTTGACCAGCACAATACTTAACTCCCAATTATCGGAACCCCCCAGGACTTCCAGGGTTTTACGGGCAGTTTGTTTTAACCGGCGCAGGCTGACTTTCCTCGTCTTCGCCGGATTGCGAAGCAGAATTTCCATTGAAATCACCTACTCGAATCAGGTGGTTTCTTTTGGAGGCCTTAGGACCACTTACTTTTTCATAATTTTCATAAGCGGTAATAATTTTCTGAACCAGAGGATGTCGAACCACATCTTTTTCTGTAAAGTGAATAAACTTAATCCCCTCAACGTTGTTCAGAATCATCTGAGCTTCCTTTAAGCCGGACACTTTATCTTCAGGCAGATCGGTTTGAGTTATGTCTCCGGTAATAACCGCCTTGGAGCTAAATCCCAGCCGGGTGAGAAACATCTTCATCTGTTCTGAGGTAGTATTTTGCGCTTCATCTAAAATGACGAAAGAATCATTCAGGGTGCGTCCGCGCATAAAGGCAAGTGGAGCCACTTCAATAGTACCTCGTTCGAGAAGTCGCTGGGCTTTTTCTATATCCATCATCTCGTGGAGAGCATCGTACAAGGGACGCAAATAGGGATTCACTTTCTCGTAGAGATCCCCTGGAAGAAATCCAAGCTTTTCACCTGCTTCTACCGCCGGTCGTGTGAGAACAATCCGATGGAAGGTTTTATTCTGGAGAAAATAAATCCCCATTGCCATAGCCAGATAGGTTTTTCCGGTGCCGGCGGGCCCGATTCCAAAGACAATATCATGGTGCTGGATGGCTTCGATATATTCTTTTTGGGTCAAACTTTTGGGGGTAACAAAGCCTTTTCGAGAGGGAATTTGAATGGAATCCGAAAATACTTCTTCAAGATTTACCTCGGTATCTTCAGAGACAATACGAATCGCAGAACGAACATCTTCTCGACTTACTTTGCGGCCATGAGCCAGCAGAGAAGCCAGATGATTGAGGATCTTTTCAACCTTGGAGACATCCTCGGCTTCTCCTTTCAGGATAATCTTATCCCCTCGAAGGGTGATGGAAATATCAAAAGCTCGTTCAATAGTTTTTAAATTTTCATCGTAATTTCCAAATAAGCTCTGCAAAGAGTCGTTAAAGCTCAGGCTAACACTTTTATCTTGTTCTTGCAATGTTTGAGATCACCTCTACTTTAAAAAATCGACTAATTAATTGGACCCTTTTCAGGGGATTTATCCAATTAACCAACCGACTTGGTTGATAACTTTCTCTACCATAAATATGTAGATTACCGGCTTGCTTGTCAATGGATTTATGGAGATGAATGTCACCAGGTTCTCCTCACAGGTTTAGATTTTCACCTGAATCCTCAACTCATCGAGCTGTTTCTTATCCACAAACGAAGGTGCATCGGTCATGAGACAGACGGCTTTTTGAGTTTTTGGAAAAGCAATGACATCTCGAATCGATTCCGATCCGGTAAGGATCATGACAATCCGGTCTAATCCCAGAGCAATCCCCCCATGGGGAGGAGCTCCATATTTAAGGGCCTGGAGTAAGAAGCCGAATTTTTTCATTGCCTCTTCTTCCTTAATATTAAGAAGCTCAAAAACTCGCTTTTGCAGATCAGTTCGATGAATTCGGGTACTCCCACCTCCGATTTCCTGGCCATTTAAAACCAGATCGTAAGCCTTGGCCCTTACCCTGGCAGGATCGGTTTCTAAAAGTGGTATATCTTCATCTACGGGTGCAGTAAAGGGATGATGCATGGCTTCAAATCTCCTTTCTTCCTCGTTATACTCAAAGAGAGGAAAGTTGGTAACCCAGAGAAATTTGAAAGCCTGTGAATCAATCAAATTGAGCTTTCGACCCAGATGGAGTCTCAAATTGCTCAAAGCCGTAGCGACCACCTTAGGTTTATCGGCTACTAAAAGTAAAAGATCTTGAGGTTCCGCTTTAAATCGATCCCGGAGGGAGTTCATAACCTCTTCAGAGAAATACTTGAGTGCAGGGGATTGAACTTCATTCTCGGTGATTTTTATCCACACCAATCCTTTCGCCCCACATCCCTTCACGAGTTCCGTAAGCAGATCGAGATCCTTCCGGGAGAAAGCCGCCTGACCTTTCACCTTCAAACCTTTGACCTGCCCTCCCGTTGCCAGGACCTCGGTGAAAACTCTAAACTCCGTTCTTTGGGCAATATCCGAAACATCAACCAATTCCATTCCAAACCGCAGATCCGGTTTGTCCGATCCGTATCGGTCTATGGCTTCCTGATAAGACATAGTCTGAAAGGGTGTGGTCAGTTGGATATTTCGGAGCGGCTCGAAAAGGGCTTTCATCAGATCTTCCGTGATGCGAAAGAGTTCTTCTCGTTCCATAAAAGACGTCTCGATATCTATCTGGGTAAACTCAGGTTGTCGATCCGCCCGAAGGTCTTCATCTCGAAAACATTTCACAATCTGGAAATATTTGTCAAATCCGGCAATCATTAAAAGCTGTTTGAACAATTGAGGAGATTGCGGAAGTGCATAGAATTTCCCCGGCTGAATTCGACTGGGAACTAGATAATCCCTGGCTCCTTCCGGCGTGCTTTTGGTTAAAAAGGGGGTCTCAACCTCTATAAAACCCCGATCGGATAGAAAATTTCGTACGATTTGATAAACCTTATGGCGTAGGATAAAATTGTTCCGTAAAGGGGGTCTTCGCAAATCCAGATAACGGTAAGTCAGCCGAAGATCTTCACTGGCCGTGATCCCTTCTTCAATGGGAAAGGGAGGTGTTTCAGCTTCGTTCAAAATGATCAGCTTTTCGGCCAGGATTTCAATTCGACCCGTCGGAATTAAAGGATTCTCCATCCCTTCGGGCCTTTTTTCAACCAGGCCTTCGACACCGATCACATATTCATTCCGGAGTTGCCTGGCTGTTTCATGGCTTTCTTCATGTAAAGCCGGATTGAAGACTATCTGTACGATCCCGGTTCGATCCCGTAGATCGACAAATATGAGCCCTCCATGGTCCCGTCGTCTTTGAACCCATCCATACACAAAAACCCGGCTTCCTGCATGCGTTTCATTGAGCTCCCCGCAGTAGTGTGTGCGTTTCTGCATAAAATTTTTTACCTAAGAACTAGGTTTGATGTGGGCCTAAATCAAATGGCAACCCGATGTGTGTCCCACATTCCAGTATCTTTTTTACACTATCCCGAAGATAGTATTGTCTTTTTCTAAATAGACACTTACCTTACTACATAAAAGGAATAATCAAATGAATGATCAGCTTTTTATCCTCAATAGGTACTACCAAGGTTGGATAAAAGTCAAGATGTTTTTAGGAGGATTCTTGGCTAACCTGAATTCATCTTGACAGGACACGTTGTGGTTTTTTAAACTTAATATTAATTATTTAGCCACAAAGACACGAAGACACTTAGATAGAGGAAGATGTAAAGTTGGATAACCCCTATGACCTTTCATACCCCTGTACGCCCTGCGTTGAGTTAACGAAGCCTGCTGTAAGCTCTTGAACCCGGCGATCCTTGGATATTTTACCTTTAACTGAGGGTCCAGGGTCATTCTTCGACAAGGTTATTTTAACCTCCCTGGAAGGGTTCCGAACCGGTAGAGGGGAAGAGGCTCTCTGAGAGGTGGGTTTTGGACTCGATCCCTCTGACTTTTCTTCCCCGGGAGGGGAGAGTGGGAATCCAGGCCATCCCTGAGTCCCTCCTTCCCGCTTCAGGAAGGGGGTTAGGGGGAAAGAGGGCCTGGACGCCAGGATAAGAGTGAAATCCCTGAGGGGGCCTCCTTAATGTCAAACGAGACGTTTAACCTACTAACCTTCCCCCCGCTTTGCAGGGGAAGGAACTCTGAAGTGAAGTTCCCTCCCCTGTGAAACGGGGGAAGGACCGGGTGGGGGCGCCTTATCCCGGCGCCTATAGGGGAAGAAGGGATTGTCAAATCAGATGAATCGAATGGGTATTTATCTTGATGTCTCGGTATCTTTGTGACTAGATAGTCCTATGAAACGTTATCTTTTGACTCCGGGTCCGACACCTATCCCATCGGAAGCTTTACTGGCCATGGCAAAACCGGCTATTTATCATAGAGGGCCGGAATTTAAGGAGGTTTTGGCAGAAGTTAAAGAAGGATTAAAGTACCTGTTCCAGACAGACCGGGAGGTTTATTTTTTTACCTCTTCGGGTACCGGAAGTATGGAAGCGGCGGTATGTAATTTTTTATGTTCCGGAGATAAGGTACTGGTAGTTCAAGGTGGAAAGTTTGGCGAACGCTGGCGAGATATTTGCATGGCCTATGGACTTCAAGTCGATTTAATCGATGTGGAATGGGGGAAAGCGGTCGATCCAGAAGAGATCAAATCCAGGCTTGAAAAAGACCCGACTATTAAAGCAGTTTTTGTCCAATTCACAGAGAGTTCAACCGGAGTTAAACATGATGTGGAAAGGATTGCCCAAATTACAGGCCCACTGGATCAAACTCTGCTTATTGTGGATGCGGTCACCGGGATTGGGGTTTACAAAATCGAAATGGATGCCTGGAAACTGGATGTTGTGGTTACAGGCTCTCAGAAGGCCCTTATGATTCCTCCCGGGCTTTCGTTTATCTGCGTAAGTGATAAGGCCTGGAGGTTTGCCGAAAGATCCAATCTCCCCAAATATTATTTTGATCTGAGAAAAGAGAAAAAAGCCCAGGATAAAAATGAAAATGCCTACACCCCGGCAGTTCCTTTGGTTATGGCTTTAAGGGAAACCCTTCGACTTATTCGAACAGAAGGCCTGGATCAGGTTGTGGAGCGACATGCTCGCCTGGCCGAGGCTACAAGGGCTGCCGTTCAAGCTCTGGGACTTGAATTGTTTGCCCCAGAATCACCCAGCAATGCCGTAACGGCAGTAAAATCACCCGAAGGTATAGATAGTAGTCGCCTGATTAAACACCTGCGGGAAAAATATGGCATTACCCTTGCCGGAGGACAGGATAAACTCAAGGGAAAAATTTTCCGAATTGCCCATTTGGGGTTTGCCGATCGATTTGATGTGATTACGGCCATTGCAGGACTTGAAATGGCTCTATACGATTTAGGATATCCCATCCAACTGTCGGCTGGAGTCCGAGCCGCACAAGAACGTCTTTTAAAATAAGGCTAAAGGATCTATGATGAATCAAGAAGTAGCGTAACCAACTTCTTCGTTTCTGATCCCTTATACTTTTAGTGTATATTTTTAATGAAAAGAATAGGTTTATTAACAGGTGGTGGAGATTGCCCGGGATTAAACGCCGTCATTCGAGCTGTAGTAAGAAAATCTTATAAAATAGGCTATGAAGTGGTAGGCATCCGGAGTGGTTGGAAAGGTTTGATGGAAAAGGATGTAGAGTTTCTAAATCTGGATTCGGTTTCCGGTCTCCTTTATAAAGGCGGAACCATTCTGGGTACATCTCGAATTAACCCCCTCAATTATGAGGGAGGAGTTCAAAGACTCATAGATAATATAAAAGAATTAGGGCTTTCTGCTCTGATCGTGGTGGGAGGAGGAGATACGCTGGGAATTGCTAAAACACTTTCGGAGAAAGGAGTTCCGGTGGTTGGAATTCCCAAAACCATTGAAAATGATATCCAGGCCACAGATTACTCCTTTGGATTTGATACTGCCGTATCGGTTGTGACCGAAGCTATCGATCGTCTCCATACAACTGCCGAATCCCATAATCGGGTGATGATCGTGGAAGTGATGGGCTACCATGCCGGATGGATTGCAACCGTTGCCGGCATCGCCGGTGGAGCGGACTGTATTTTAATTCCAGAAATCCCCTTTGATATCGAAGAGGTTTGTAAGTTTATTCGGAACCGCCATAAACGTGGAAAAAATTTTAGCATTATCGTGGTGGCTGAAGGAGCCAAACCTAGAGAAGACCAACAGTTTTTGATAAAGCGAGAAGGATATAGTTATGCAGGATCTCCGGGGATCGTAAATATCCTCAGCGAAGAAATAGAGAAAAGAACGGGATTTGAAACCCGGGTAACGGCTCTGGGCTATATTCAGCGGGGAGGCTCTCCAACTGCTTTTGATCGGGTTCTTGCAACGAGATTTGGTATTAAAGCCGTAGAATTGATAGAAGCCGGAATATATGGGAAAATGGTCTGCCTGCAAGGGAGCCAGGTTACCTGCGTAGACTTCTCTGAAGATTTAAATACTTTTAAACCTGTCGATATGGAGTTATATAAAATTGCAGAAGTCTTCTTTGGATAAACTTATCCATCGGTGACACGTGATGGGTATAGGAGCCAGAAGTCTGAAGTTAGAATTTAGTCTTACTTCTGACTTCTGGCTTCTGACTTCTATACCCATGACTTTAAGATCAGTGCCAGAACTGCGTAAAGATCCTGTTTGTGGCAGGTGGGTAATTATAGCAACCGAACGTGGTAAACGACCTTCGGATTTTAAAAACACGGTAGAACAGAGGAAAGGTGGGTTTTGCCCTTTTTGTCCGGGTAACGAGAGCTCAACACCCCCTGAAGTGTTAGTCTATCGCCCTTACCCCAGTGCTCCTAATTCACCAGGGTGGACCCTCCGGGTGGTGCCCAATAAATTCCCGGCCTTACAGATTGAAGGAGATTTAGATAAGGTGGGTGAAGGGATGTATGACAAAATGAATGGGATTGGAGCCCATGAAGTGATTATAGAGACTCCCAATCATGATGGAACCCTCCCTCTGATGTCCTTAAAGGGAGTCGAAGATATGCTGTGGGCTTATCGGGATCGGATTATGGATTTAAAAAAGGATATGCGATTTAAGTACATCTTGATCTTTAAAAATCATGGAGCAGCTGCCGGAGCCTCCTTAGAACATCCCCACTCCCAATTGATTGCCCTACCGGTACTCCCGAAAGCTGTTATCGAAGAAATGAATGGATCCCGAAAGTATTTCAACGATCGAGAACGCTGTATCTTTTGTGATATGGTCCGGCAGGAACTGGGAGCCAAAACTCGTTTTATCCTTGAGAATGAGAGTTTTGTAGGTTTTTCTCCCTACGCTCCCCGATTCCCCTTTGAGGTGTGGATTTTGCCCAAACGCCATATCTCTCACTTCGAGAACTGCCGGGAAAGTGAATACGGATCTCTGGCAAAAATCCTTCAGGACCTCTTAAATCGAATGGATAAGGTGCTACAAAATCCACCCTATAACTATTTTATCCATACGGCTCCTCTCCATGATGATTACTCTGTGGATTTCTATCACTGGCATCTGGAAATCATGCCCAGACTAACTAAAACAGCCGGATTTGAGCGGGGTACGGATTTTTACATCAATCCAACCCCTCCGGAAGAAGCCTCCAAGCATTTAAGGGAAATAGAACTATGATATCTACCAATATTGAACTGGATATTTTAGATAAAATTGCCCGTACCGCTAATTCCTCCCTGGACCTGAACGACCGGCTTCAAGAGATCGTAACGATTACGGCAGTAATGACGCAGGCAGATGCCTGCTCTATTTATCTCAACGAAGGCGATGAATTAATCCTCAAAGCAACCAAAGGCTTAGACCCGAATCTACTGAATCATCTTAAGTTTAAGAGAGGGGAAGGAATTATCGGACAAACTGCCGAAACTAAAAAAGTGCAGATTGCTCAAGACGGGTTCCTCCAGATGGATTCTGGATCCGGCGGGTTATCTATTCCTTTTAAATCTCTACTTTCCGTGCCTATCCTGGACGAAAAGGGCTCTTGTTTGGGAGTTATCTGTGTTCACTCGGCCACCCCCAACGATTTCCTGGAAACAGATATCAAATTACTATTCATCATCGCTTCTCAGATCTCCGGCATTGTTCGAACCCACCAATTACTTCAAGATTTAAAACAAAAACTCTATATACAAACCAAAATGGTGGAAGTCAGTCAGGCCCTGAGTTCTACCCTGATTAATCTACCTGATCTTCTCAATTTAATCGCAAAAGCTGCTACGGAGATTACCAATGCCAGAGGGTGTATTTTGAGGCTCATTAATCAACATACCGGCATGCTGACCGTTAAAGCAACCTATGGGATTCAGAAAGAAGACATCGTTCGTTTAGAGCTTAAAGTAGGAGAAGGTATTGCGGGATGGGTGGCCGAAAGTGGAGAACCGGTCCTGGCACCCGATGCCTCCAAGAACCCTCACTTCTTACAAAGCACCCGATATCGGGTCAACTCGATTCTCTGTGTACCTATTAAAGGCCGAAATTATATGATAGGTACTCTGGCTCTGCTGGATAAAGATCCTGCTACAGGCCGTCAAAGCTTCTCAGAAGATGATTTAAATTTACTGTTGGCCTTGGCCAGCCATGCCTCTATCGCCATCGAACATGCCAGGTATTATGAAAGGATGGAAGAACTGGCTTCAGATAACTGGCTCAGGCTGAAAGAGCTTTCTATTTTATACCATATCAACACCGCCATGAGATCCACCGTCAAGTTGGATCGACTTTTAAAAATTATTCTTACGGGCGTAACCATTGGTGGAGGATTAGGATTTAATCGGGCGATCCTTTTCCTGGTCAATGAAGCCAGTAATCAACTCCGTGGTATTATGGGAGTCGGCCCAAGCAATCCCGAAGAAGCCAGTCGCATCTGGAGTAGAAAACCTGCTGAAAATAAACCCCTGGTAGAAATGATTACCGAAGACGTAAAACCTTCAGAAGAAACCGAATTTGAAAGAGCCGCAAAAAAGATATGGATCCCTATTCATCCCACCCAGGGGGTTTTAGCTAAAACCGTCATCGAAAAAAGAGCCTTCAATGTCACAGAAGAGTCGGATTACCTGGGAGAAAGCCGGGGACTTATACAAACCCTGGGGGTTACTCGATTTGCCACCGTACCTCTTATTGCCAAGGACAAAGTTATCGGGGTTCTTTACGTAGACAACGCTTATAATCACTTACCCATTACAGACAAAGACATGAATCTTCTTCAGATGTTTGCCGATCAAGCCGCATTGGCCATAGAAAATGCAACCCTGTACGCACATCTGGAAGATCGTAACGCCCGGCTCAAAGAGGTTCAGGATCAACTCGTTCAGTCTGAAAAGCTCGCAGCCTTAGGTAAAATGGCAGCAGCTTTAGCCCATGAAATTCGAAACCCCCTGTCGGCTTTGGGGGGTTTTGCCAGACGTCTGGGCAAAGACGTGAATCTTGGAGAACAAAGTCGTAAATACGTAGATATCATTATCAAAGAGACTACTCGCCTTGAAAAAATTCTGGAAGATGTCCTGGCTTTTTCGAAAAAATCCGAACTCAGATTGCAAACCAGCGATATCAATACTCTTATTTCAGAAACCATTGAGGTCCTTTCTGAGGATATAGCCGAAAAGAACATCGAAGTAAATACCATCTTTTTTACCGAACTTCATAAAGTCCAGGTGGATGCCCAGCAAATCAAACAAGTCTTTATTAATATCATCAATAATTCCATTGAAGCTATGTCCGAGAAAGGACGCCTGAATATTGTCACATATAATAATCGTCTGGGAGCCCAAGATGGCGTTACCATCGAGTTTAGTGATACCGGAGGAGGTATCCCACCGGAGATTTTAGATAACATTTTCAATCCATTTTTTACAACCAAACATTCGGGTACCGGACTCGGACTGGCCATTGCCCGTAGAATTATTGAAAACCATCACGGGACCATCTATGTTAAAAATAGACCCGGAAAGGGAGTAACCTTCGTAATTAATCTCCCTGTGAATCCTCCGACAACCTCTTAGAGACTTAAGACCTGAGGTTGAAGCTTGAAAACTCCTTTCAAGCTTCAACCTCAGATCTTTTCGACTATGAAAAAGATACTCGTTGTAGATGACGAAGAGAATATCCGCCTTCTCTATGAGGAAGAATTAAAAGAGGAAGGTTATGAGGTGATAACAGCCTCTAATGGAAGAGAAGGACTCGAAAGCGTAAAAGCTCACAATCCTGATCTGGTCGTTCTGGATATCCGAATGCCTGAAATGGATGGTATTGAATTTCTGAGAACCATCCGAGAGACCCATCGAAATTTACCCATTATTCTTTCTACGGCTTATGGAGAATACAAACAGCAGGATTTTAGTGTCTGGCTCTCTAACGGCTATATCGTAAAATCTGCCGATTTAACCGCTCTCAAACAAAAGATAAAGGAGCTTTTAGAGGAAAGTGAAGAAAAGAAGATCCAGAGTTCCCGGTAACCGGAGAAGGGAATGATCCCACACGAAGCGTTAAGAGCTTCAAAAAGCTCAGAAAATGTTCTTAAATTCTTTAACCGGCCGGTGAAAAATCTATCCGAGAACATCTCCATGGTTAACCAGAAATTGATCCCTTCTAAGCTGAATATTCTCATTGTAGATGATGAGCCAAATATTCGAAAGACCCTGAGTATGTATCTGGAAGGAGAGGGCCATGGGGTTGTTACCGTCAGCAACTCTCGAGATGCCCTTACTGAAGCTTCCAGCAGATCCTTTGATCTGGCTTTTGTGGATTTAAGGTTGGGTACAAAGACGGGTCTCGATTTAATCCCACAACTTTTGGCTATAAGCCCCTGGATTAAAATTATCGTCATTACGGCTTATGCCTCGGTAGATACTGCAGTGGAAGCCATGAAGCGTGGTGCTGCAGATTACCTGGTCAAGCCCTTTATCCCTTCCCAGGTAAATCTTGTAGTTCGAAGAGTCGCAGAAGTTCGTGCGCTGGAAGAGAAGGTTATAGCCCTGCAAGAAGCCCTGGGGCAGGCAAATCCCGAGGTAGACCTGACCAGTACCAACCCGACGATGCAACGAACCCTCGCCCTGGCCCGTCAATTTGCCGAAAGCAATGCTACAATTCTCATCCACGGAGAGAGCGGAACGGGTAAAGGGGTACTGGCCCGTGCCATCCATGCCTGGAGCCCTCGAGCAAATAAACCCTTTTCCGTGGTATCTTGTCCTTCTCTTTCACCAGAACTTTTGGAGAGCGAGCTTTTTGGGCATGTGAGAGGGGCCTTTACCGGTGCAGTTCGGGATCACCCCGGACGTATTGCCCTATGTGAAGGCGGAACTATCCTCCTGGATGAAATAGGGGACTTACCCCTTGCCCTCCAACCCAAATTGCTACGTTTCGTCCAAGACCGACAATACGAGCGCATCGGTGATCCCCGAACTCGACAGGCAGATGTCCGGGTGATTGCGGCAACTAATCAAAATTTGGAAGCAGCCGTCAAAGAGGGCCGTTTCCGGGAAGATCTCTTCTATCGACTCAACGTGATCCAAATAGAAATTCCTCCTTTACGGGAGCGCCCTGAGGATATCGGTCCCCTGGCAGAACACCTTCTGGCATTTTTCAGTCAACAAAACCATCGGCGAATTTTAGGTTTTACCGATAAAGCCCTGGAGATCTTACGCCACTACACCTGGCCCGGCAACGTCCGTGAGCTGCGTAACGTTGTGGAACGAGCAACGATACTCTGCCAAACCGAATGGATTGGACCTGAACATCTCCCCTCCACTTTATCTCCCCGAACTTCTACCCTCCGTATCGGAGATCCAGTCCCTCTGGATAAGATCGAAGAAGAACATATCCGACGTGTACTGGCTGTGGCAAAATCCCTGGAAGAAGCCGCTCAAATCCTGGGCATCGATGAAGCAACCCTTAGACGGCGCCGGAAAAAGTACGGTATCTAGGTTGGGGAGATGACCCTCCTAAAAGCTACCTGCCGTCCCTCTCCTCACGGCTCATCATCGTTTTCGGTTTCACCCTACATTTTTCAGGGTCTTTAAACTCCCATTCCGGCATTTTGCACGCCCGGGGAATTCTTGTCCGGATTTAGAAAATTCATAAGACTTTATAATAAAATGGGTTACCAGTCCACCCTAAACTGGCATACCCGTTGCTCTTAAGTAAGAATTAAAAGCGAGGAGGATATGAAATTTGTTCTTGGACTTCGTCAAAAACTGATTATCGGATTCGGTGGACTTTTAGTCATTATGATCATCATCGGGGGTCAGAGTGTTTTTCTACTCTCCAGACTGGGTCAGTCGATCGATGTGATTTTACGAGAGAATTATCGAAGTATTATTGCCGCTCAACAGATGAAAGAGTCCATAGGAGGGATGGACGATGGGGTGCAATTCTCCCTTTTGGGGCAGATGGATAAAGGCCGTGAACTCAGTCTTCAAAGTATATCCCGATTCGAACAGGCGTTGGACGTTGAACTTCATAACATTACCCTACCAGGTGAAGGGGAAAAGGTGGAGCGATTACGAAACCTTTATGAGAAGTACATGACCGAGTATCCTCAGGTATTCGACCCGCATCGTTCCCTTACAGAACGCCAAAACATTTATTTCAACCTCTTCCTCCCCCTCTTTGAGCAGATTAAAAACATCACCGATGAGATTTTGCAAATGAATCAGGAAGCTATGGTAGCCGCCAGTGATCGGGCCAAAGAGATTGCTGCTCAGGCCATCCAGCGAATGTATGGGCTATTATTTACCGGTGCAACTCTTGCGGTGGTTTTTGTGGTTTTCATGGGAAGATCCATTTTATCGTCGGTTAAAACGCTGACTCAATCCGTTCGGGAGATTGAACAGGGTAATCTCGATTTAGTCGTACAGGTTCGATCACGGGATGAGCTTGGCCAATTAGCAGAGGCATTTAATGCCATGGCATCGCGCCTGCGCGAGTTCCGTCGTGGAGTGCGGGCCCGCCTTTTGCGGACCCAGAGAACGATGCAACAAGCCCTCGATGGTTTACCAGATGCCGTAATTGTGCTCAGTTCAGAAGGTCAGGTAGAAATGGTTAATCGGACGGCTACTCTTTTATTCAAACTCAAACCCGGGGACCAGGTCACCCATTACCCAGCCTCCTGGCTACCAGCTCTATTTGCAGCAGCCCAGGAAGGTCCTGTTGTCCAACAGAAAGGTTATGAATCTGCCATCCAGATCTTCGATGATGGACAGGAGCGCTTCTTCTTACCCCAAGTGGTTCAAGTTTTGGATGAGGAAAAACGACCAGCTGGAATTGTCATCGTCCTCGTAGATATTACCCGCTTACGGAAGCTGGATGAGCTTAAGAGCGACCTTCTCTCGACAGTATCCCATGAACTGAGAACCCCACTGACTTCCATACAAATGGCTATTCATCTCCTGTTGGAGGAAAAGATCGGGACTCTTACCTCCAAGCAGATTGAGTTATTGGTAGCAGCCCAGGAAGATAGTGATCGACTCCGCCAGATCATCGAGAATCTGCTGGATCTTAGCCGCATTGAATCCGGTCGCGTGCGAATGGATCTCCAAAAGATGAAGCCACGAGAGATTATCTATAAAGCGGTTGATCCCATCCAGGCTGCCTTTCAAGATCGTGGAATATCCCTTGATATCCATATCCATCCCGAGACCCCCGATGTATGGGCGGATCCTACACGGATAGGCCTTGTTTTAGCGAATCTATTGTCCAATGCACTCAAATATACGCCGGCAGGAGGGAGGGTTCAAGTGGAAGTCCATCCAGAAGAAAAAACCGTTCGCTTTTCGGTATCAGATACCGGCATAGGCATACCAGAACACTATTTACCCCGGGTTTTTGATAAATTCTTTCGGGTTCCGGGTCAGGGGACTACGGAGGGTGCCGGGTTAGGATTGGCCATCGCCAAAGAAATCATTGAAGCCCACGGCGGTAAAATGGAATGTCAAAGCCGGGAAGGGGAAGGTACCGCCTTTAGTTTTACGCTTCGACGGGCCGACCAACAACCTCCATAAGATTTGCCGTCTATTATCAAACCTTTAGTATCCATGAAAGTATGGAGGTATGGGGGTGTGGGAGTGGGGAAGGTGTGGGAGGGTGGAGGTGAAAAATATTGGATTATACTCCCTTACACTTCCATACTTCCCCACTCCCACACCCCCATACCTCCATACTTTCATCCATACACGGATTCTATATGACAGGTCAACGCATTCTTATTGTAGAGGATGAAAGTAACATTCGACTCATGTTGCGGACTTGTCTGGAGTTAGAAGGTTATCAAGTCGAGGAGGCTACCCATGGTCAAGAGGCTTTAGAGGTTATCAAACGTCAAGCACCTGACATTATCCTGCTGGACCTCTCCATACCGGTATTAAGTGGGATGGAAATCTTAAAAAGATTGAAGAAAATGGAAGCTGCACCTGCAGTTATCATTTTAACGGCTTATGGTTCGGTGCCGAATGTGGTCGAAGCCATGAAACTGGGGGCTATCGAGTTCCTTGAGAAACCGGTGACTCCAGAGATCGTCCGAACCACGGTAGCTCGAGCGCTCACCGAAAGAAATTTGACTCAAGCCGAAGAGGTAGAAGGGATAGATGCCATCTTAGCCTTAGCCAGACAGGCTTTAAGAAGCGGGAATTTTTCAAAGGCGGAGTTCTTACTTACGGCAACCGTGGCCCTACGTACCTCCGATCCTGAGATCTTTAATCTCATAGGTATCCTGCATGAACTCCAGGGCCGGGAAAAGGAGGCACGCAAATTCTACGGTAAAGCCATAGAACTCAACCGGTATTACGAACCGGCTCAACAAAATATGCGAAGGCTTTATGAACTTCGTACTTTCGGTCGAAGCCGGGAAGATATAGCGTGGGGGGATGAAAAGATCATCCCTAAAGGTACCGTATCGGATTTGGAGGAATAATGCTTGACTTCATTTTTATAACTTTAATTTTTACCTTTCTTGTTTTGTCGCTGGGATATATCCACCTCTGCGAGCGACTTTAGTTAAAACAATATGGTTTTTCTTAAACGTCCGCGTAATGTAACCTCAGCCCGAGCGGCAGCCATGCTCTACGGAGACTGGGGAACCAGTAAAGCTTATGTAACAGGAATTGCCTTTGCCTTAGCCGGATACTCTTCTTTTTACCTGATTCTGGCTATGGCTACCTTAACCGCCATCGTTGGAATCAACTACATCTGGATTTGTAAATACTATCCAGACGGAGGAGGTGTTTATTCTTCCGTACGGCATCGTTCCCGTACCCTGGCCGTTATTGGAGCCCTCCTCCTTACGGCCGATTACGTGGTAACGGCTTCTTTGAGCAGTCTCGACGCATTTCACTACCTTGAATTAGAACATCCAGCCTGGTGGGCCATTGGATCCCTTCTTCTGCTGGGTCTTTTAAATATCTTCGGACCCAGACATAGCGGAGGAGTTGCGATATTCTTGGCAGTTCCAACAGTCCTTACGGTCGCTATCCTGGTAGGGTTCGCTTTTCCTCATTTGAGATTTGTTCATCTGGAGCCTCCTCAAGGGGGTATATTGGGAAATTGGTTTAATTTTGTAGGAATTGTGCTGGCCCTCTCTGGAGTGGAAGCCATTGCTAACATGACCGGTGTGATGAAGCTGGATCCTGGAAGTACTGAAGATAATCCTTGTGTTTACAAAACTGCCCGTAGGGCCATCTTGCCCGTGTTACTGGAAGTTACCCTCTTTACCACTGCCCTAGGACTGGCTATGCATGCAGTCCCCAATCTATCCGACCATACAGAAGATATGCTTCGCTATCTGGGCGAGTATTATGTGGGAGAACATTTTGCCGGAGTCGTTAGTATGGTATTCGCACTCCTTCTACTTTCGGCATGTAATACTGCTATTGTAGACCTGATCGCCATTTTTTATATGATGTCCACCGATGGAGAAATGCCCCAGATCTTTAGGCAACTTAACCGATATGGTGTACCCTGGGCGCCCCTCCTTGTTGCTACCGGCCTACCAATTCTCGTTCTTTTAATCGAACACGATTTGACCCGCCTCGCCGCTCTCTATGCCATTGGAGTCGTTGGAGCCATTACCATTAACCTCGGAGCCTGTTCCACCAATCTCAGGCTGAATCTCTCCAAGTTAGAACGAACCGTCATGTTCATAACCTTTGTCCTGATGATCCTCATCGAGACCACCATTGCCTATGAAAAACGCAATGCCCTCACCTTTGCGGTCAGTATCCTGGGTGTGGGGTTGGGTTTAAGAGCGGGTGCCAAAACCTACGAGAAAAGAAGAAAAGAAGCTATCGTAACACCTGCAATAGTCCCTGGGGTTATTTCAAGGAAACCGGCAACTTCCATCCTCGTGGCAGTTCGCGGCGTTACAGATACCTTACGGTTCGCTATCGAAGAAGCTCGATTTCGTCAGGCAATCCTCTACGTGCTCTTTGTGAAGGAAATTGCCGTTCCTGTACTAAGCACTGAGACCCCATCCGGTATAGATAAAGAAGCTCAGCATATTTTTGCAACGACCCAGGCCTTAAGCCAGGGAGTTAAAATTGTTCCTCTATACGCCGTAAGCAATGCCCCGGCAGAGGTAATCTTAGATCAGGCAGCAACCCTTGGAGTTGATTATCTCATCCTGGGAGGCTCAGTCCGAAGTAAACTGATTAAAGCCCTCAAAGGAGATGTCATCGATCAGGTGGCCCGGCAACTTCCCGAAGAAATCAAGCTGATTATTTATGGATAATGGTTCCTAATTAAATGGGTAAATCGACTTTTATTCTCATGTTTAGGGGGGTGACGAGTTCTTTGGATAATGGATATCCAGGATCTTTGAACCAAGTTTCAGATGAACTGGGAATATATCATAAGCGGCATTATAGCTCTGGGCTTATGGGTGTATCTGATATTTGCTCTGCTCAAGCCAGAAAAATTCTAACGACTCCTACACGGTAGGAGTAATCCTCTGTAACTGTCCTGTTTAAGGACGATCACAAGGAGTACCTCTACTTCATCAGACAATCTTTTCAAGCTAATGGAGTTGAGAAATCAAGAAGTTGGAGCTAAAATAGGGTTTTCTAGCTTTTAGGTTCCAACCTCTTCTCTCTTCTACCTTATGACGCTTAATGGATTTTTGCAGCTTACGATTTATATCTTAGTTTTACTGGCCATAACCAAACCACTTGGCGTGTACATGGCTAAAGTTTTCTCGGGTGAGCGAACATTCATGGATAAATTCTTCAGTCCACTCGAGAAACTAATATATAGGATCTGCGGGGTGGATGAGCGACAAGAGCAGCACTGGACTGCTTACACAGCAGCCATGCTACTTTTCAGTTGGGTTGGACTCCTGGTTCTTTACGGTCTTCAGAGACTTCAATACTATCTACCCCTTAATCCACAGGAATTTATCGGTGTGGCTCCGGATCTGGCTTTTAATACGGCTGTCAGTTTCACAACCAACACGAATTGGCAAGCCTATTCGGGTGAGTCTACCATGAGTTATTTGGTGCAGATGGTCGGGCTTACCTTCCATAACTTCGTATCTGCAGCCACAGGAATTGCCTTAGCCATTGCCTTCATTCGTGGGATCGCCCGATGTCAAACTAATACAATCGGCAATTTCTGGGTGGATCTTACCCGTTGTACGCTCTATGTGCTGCTTCCGTTCTGCCTCATAGGCGCGCTTGCGCTGGTCTCCCAGGGTGTAGTTCAAAATTTTAGTCCTTACACAAAGGTTACACTTGTTGAGCCGCAACAGATTGAGAAGGTCGGTGATGATGGTACAAAAACAGTCGAAACAATAACCGAACAGATCATTGCCCAGGGGCCGGTTGCCTCTCAAGAAATCATCAAGCAGTTTGGTACGAATGGCGGTGGCTTTTTCAACGCCAACTCGGCTCATCCCTTTGAGAACCCAACCCCCTTATCGAATTTCATAGAGATGCTTGCCATTTTCGCTATCAGCTCTGGTCTCACCTATACCCTTGGTCAGATGACCAGTCATCAAAAACACGGTTGGGCTGTTTTTGTAATAATGGTCATCCTTTTCCTGTCAGGCTTCTTTGTTACCTACTACTTTGAAGCTCAGGGTAACCCAACCCTTAGTTCCTACGGGGTGACACAGGCCGTTACAGATCTACAGGCAGGGGGGAATATGGAAGGAAAGGAAGTTCGTTTTGGCATCCTGAACTCCACACTCTTTGCTACGATAACAACTGATGCTTCATGCGGTGCAGTCAACTCCATGCACGACTCTTATACTCCTTTAGGCGGAATGATACTGCTGTTGAATATGATGTTAGGTGAAGTTATCTTTGGAGGCGTAGGTTCAGGACTATATGGGATATTGGTGATGATGGTATTGACGGTTTTCATCGCCGGGTTGATGGTAGGGCGTACCCCAGAGTACCTGGGTAAGAAAATTGAGGCTAAAGAGGTAAAGATGGCCATGCTTTATGTTCTTAGCTCTGCCTTGTCCATAATGATTTTCTCGGCTTGGTCCAGCGTCGTGGATTATGGGACTTCAAGGGTCGGTAATACCGGACCACACGGTCTCTCAGAGATCGTTTACGCTTTCACATCAGCAACAGGCAATAACGGATCAGCCTTCGCCGGACTTTCAGCCAACACACTCTGGTATAACACGACACTGGGACTGGCTATGTTCATTGGGCGATTTTTTATGATCATCCCCATGATGGCCATAGCAGGCAACCTGGCAAGTAAGAAAATCATACCTCCTTCAGCAGGCACGTTTCCTGTTGACACGCCTCTGTTCATTGGACTGGTTATGGGGGTCATTTTGATTGTCGGTGCCTTAACATTCCTTCCGATGCTGGCCCTCGGACCCCTTGTGGAACATTTCCTGATGAAAGCGGGAACTTTATTTTAGTCATGAATGCGGAGTGAAAATAAAAAGTTTATCACTCAGCACTGATGACTTTTTTAGTTATGGCAGAAAAAGTACAAAAAAGACCTCTATTTGACCTACCGATAGTCAAACGGGCTATTAAAGATTCATTTATAAAGTTAGATCCGCGACAGGTTGCCCATAACCCTGTGATGTTTGTCGTCGAGGTTGGTAGTGTACTTACGACGCTGCTGATCCTTCGCGACATTATTATAGGCGATACCGGTCACTTGCGTTTCACCGTACAGGTGACCGTATGGCTTTGGTTCACGGTACTTTTTGCTAACTTTGCAGAAGCCATGGCTGAAGGGCGTGGTAAAGCCCAGGCTGATACACTTCGCAAGGCGAAGGCGGAGACCATTGCCAACCTTATCGTACAAGATGTGGATCAGGGAATACAAGGCATCCAAACCGAACAGGTTCCTGCATCTAAATTGCGTAAGGGTAATGTGGTATTGGTAAGGGCTGGAGAACTTATACCGGCCGATGGGGAAGTCATCGAAGGGGTTGCATCTGTGGATGAATCGGCCATTACTGGTGAAAGTGCACCGGTCATACGCGAGTCAGGGGGGGATCGCTCGGCGGTTACCGGGGGGACTCGGGTGCTATCTGATTGGATTAAAGTACGTATCACGGCGAACCCCGGAGAGACTTTCCTGGATCGTATGATTGCATTGGTTGAAGGGGCAGAGCGTCAGAAAACACCCAATGAGATCGCATTGAATATCTTACTGGCCGGACTCACGATTATCTTTCTCCTTGCTGTCATGACCTTACTTCCCTATGCCCTTTACAGCATCCATGTAGTAAAGGCTGCCAATGGTTTTGCTTCCGCCGAACCCCCTTCAATTATGGTATTAGTTGCCTTACTGGTCTGCTTAATTCCCACGACGATCGGCGGACTGCTGCCGGCCATCGGTATTGCAGGTATGGATCGATTGATTCAGAAAAACGTATTGGCCATGTCTGGGCGTGCGGTGGAAGCAGCAGGTGATGTAAGTACGCTCTTGCTAGACAAGACAGGTACTATCACCCTGGGTAATCGGCAGGCAACTGAATTCATTCCACTACCCGGAGTTACAGAAAAGGAACTGGCGGACGCCGCACAACTGGCCAGCCTCTCAGATGAAACACCTGAAGGACGCTCCATCGTTGTGCTTGCAAAAACCAGGTATAATCTGCGAGCCCGGAAGCTGGCACCCGGTGAAGCACATTTCATCCCTTTCTCTGCACAGACCCGAATGTCCGGTATTGATTTAAAGGATGGGCGTCAAATTCGCAAAGGCGCGCCCGATGCTATTATAGCCTTCCTACAATCCAGAGGTGGCATCGTACATCCTGAACTTAAAAACCTGATCGAGCGTATCTCAAGGGCAGGAGGAACACCTCTGGTGGTTGCTGATACCCATCGGATACTTGGTGTTATCTATCTGAAGGACCTTGTAAAAGGTGGTATAAAAGAACGTATCGAGCATTTAAGAAGGATGGGTATCAAAACGGTTATGATCACAGGAGATAACAGGCTAACGGCAGCGTCCATTGCACGTGAGGTAGGAGTTGATGATTTCCTGGCCGAAGCCAGGCCGGAGGACAAAATGGATCTTATTCGTCGGGAGCAAGCTCAGGGTAAACTGGTCGCCATGATTGGAGACGGGACTAACGATGCACCCGCTTTGGCCCAGGCAGATGTTGGTGTGGCCATGAATACCGGCACAATGGCAGCCAGAGAAGCAGGTAATATGGTAGACCTTGATTCTAATCCAACCAAGCTCATTGAAATCGTCGAGATCGGCAAGCAACTTCTCATAACCCGCGGTGCGCTCACAACCTTCTCCATCGCCAACGATGTGGCTAAATACTTTGCGATTATTCCGGCCATGTTCTCAACGCTATATGCCAGAGCAGGCGAGAAAGCAGGTCCGCTTTCCGCACTCAATATCATGCAACTCGCGACCCCAGAGTCCGCCATTCTATCGGCAGTAATATTTAATGCACTGATTATCGTTGCACTCATTCCGCTTGCATTACACGGTATTAAGTATCGCCCTATAGGTACAACCGCCCTACTCCGACGCAATATTCTAATTTATGGATTTGGAGGCATTATCATTCCCTTCGTAGGAATCAAGCTCATCGATATCATTATTACTGCACTGGGTTTAGCTTAAAGTTGTTAGTAATCAAGGACCAAAACAACCGATCATATACAAAAACCATGGAAAAAATGAATTTATTCGAACATATTTATCCAGCTCTTGCAATGACTCTGGTACTTACGCTCCTTTTAGGAATTATATATCCATGTGTTGTAACCGGACTGGCACAGGTATTTTTTAAGGAAAAAGCACAGGGCAGCCTTATTGAAAAAAATGGTAAGGTAATAGGATCGCGATTGATCGGTCAACCGTTCCAGGGACCGGGTTACTTTCACCCACGACCTTCGGCGGCAGGTATCGGTTATGAGGGAACTGCTTCAGGTGGTAGCAATTTAGGACCAACAAGCAAAAGGCTTGCTGAAAGGGTCAAATCAACCGCCGAGCTATTACGCTCAGAGAATCCAGACAGGCCTATTCCGGTTGATTTGATCACCTCGTCTGCATCAGGTCTGGATCCGCACATTACCCCGGCGGGAGCTGAATTTCAGATTCCTCGAATTGCTCGTGCACGTGGGATACGGGAAGAGAAAGTAAGACAACTCGTATACAAGTATACCCAGGGGCGACAATTTGGAATTTTAGGAGAACCGCGGGTTAATGTGCTCGAATTGAATTTGGCTTTGGATGAGTTTTATCCTATGCCGAAGTAGACAATTTTAGAGACTGGAGCGTGGAGACCCAAGACGAGGAATTAAACTCCAGGTCTTTAGCCTCAAGTCTCTAGTTAATACATGAGTAATCACCGATCTGAGAGCTTTTTACAATTGATCCGTCGGGCCGAGAGGGGGCGACTTAAAGTTTATCTAGGCTATGCTGCAGGTGTAGGTAAAACCTATCAGATGCTTCGGGAAGGTCACAGACTGAAAGCAGAGGGGATTGATATAGTCATAGGCATTGTCGAGACCCACGGTCGTGCAGAAACGGCCCGGCTCATCGAGGGGTTAGAAGTTATTCCCCGTCGTTGTGTCCAGTATCGGGGTATTACCCTGGAAGAGATGGACGTAGAAGCCATCCTTGCGCGCAAACCTCAGGTGGTATTGGTGGATGAACTTGCCCACACCAATTTACCGGGGAGTCGTAATCTGAAACGGTATCAGGATGTGCAGGATATCTTGGCTGCAGGGATCCACGTTATTACTACCCTCAATATCCAACACCTGGAAAGTCTTTATAATACCATTGAAAACTTGATTGGAGTGAAGGTTAAGGAACGCCTCCCGGATTCCATCCTGGCTGAAGCGGATCAGGTGGTAAACGTGGATCTTTCGGCGGAAGATCTTCAGAAACGTTTGAAAGAAGGCAAAATTTATCCTCAGGAACGGATTACCATGGCACTGAACAACTTCTTTCAAACATCTAATCTTGAACAACTTCGAGAGCTCACATTACGTGAAATCGCATCGCAAATCGAACGTAAGCGCATAGAAATCATGGATGAGGAACGTACGGCCTTACCTGACCAAATTATGGTAGGCTTAAGTTCACGAGGCCCCAACAGTGCCGCATTGCTTAGATATGCTTCACGTCTGGCCGGACGGTTAAATCGTAACTGGTACGCTGTTTATGTCCAAACCCCTTCAGAAGATCCAACCCTCCTCGATACTAAAACCCAACGTCTCCTTTCCAGCACATTGAGTTTAGCTAATCAACTCGGTGCCACTGTTTTTACCTTCAAAGGTCAAGATGTGGTAGATACGCTTCTTCGTTTTGCCCACGAATACAGAGTGGGTCGTGTTGTAGTTGGGCGTTCTGGAGAGCTACCCTGGTGGAGACGTTTGTTGGGTCAAAGGAATCTCGTAGAGCGACTCATCTCCCAAGCTCAGGGACTTACCATCATCGTTGTGGACACTCAGCTAGAGGAGGACACCTCAGATACAGCCCCATCCCTTGAGGATTTGGAAAATATAGAAGCAAAATATCCCATTGCTTCTACCCCCTCTTCCGCTCAACCCAGCTCAGGTACTCTGACTCACCTTCTCTCCAGCAATCGGATTCTTCTATGGAAGGAGCCTGTCTTTAAAGAGCAGGTTCTTCGGGGGCTTGTTAAGGCGATTGGGCACGAGGAAACCGGACTGGAGGAAGAATCTGTACTGGAACTTTTACGACAACGGGAGGCCCGGGGCTCTACCTTCCTTAATGAAGAGATTGCTCTCCCCCATGCTCGGGTAGAGGGGCTTATTAAACCGGTTGTAGCCCTGGGATTGACTCACCAGGGTATCCTACATACACCCACTCCGAATAAAATTAAGATCGTTTTCTTACTGTTATCTCCCAACAAGGAAAGCAGCATCCATCTTCAACTTCTCGCCACGGCGGCTAAAATTTTTCAGCACCGCGAATTGCGTCGAAGTCTGGAAAACGTTCAAAGTGCCGAAGAGGCCCTTGAGGTTATTCAGACCTGGGAGTATAGCTATAGGATCAGTACTTTGTAAGTGGATCTCTCTGAGGGTTAGAAAGAATTTCTTGCTCCAGATTTCTGGATTCCTGGATAATTTCCTTAAAAAGGCGAACAATGGCTTCATTACTCAGAGGACCTTTATTCTGGGCCTGAACCCTCTGATGGATTTCTTGTTCTCGATCAGGGACATAAACGGGGAGCCCCTGGGCTTTTTTAAGATCTCCTATTTCGAGAACAAGCTTCGCTCGCTGACTTAAAAGTTCTATAAGACGGTCATCAATACGATCAATTTCTTTTCGAATTTCTTCAATACTTCGCCCCATGTTAAGATCTCATCCTTGTACAGTCGAATAAAGCTCCCTTCATGATTTTTCCATTGGGAGCGATGCTCCAGATACCTGATTTTTCGATTTCTAAATGAATGGGTATATCCAATTCTCGTGCTTTGGCAATGACGTATTCCAGGATCTGTTGGGGAGTATCTTCCCTTTTCCACTCCCCATCAAAAGCGAGAGAAGGTTCAGAACAAATAATCCTGACCTGCATAACCTCACCCAACCTGGTTATGATTAAATCTAACCTATCATAGTGTACGAGGTTGAATATTTGTCAATAGAAATTCTACAGATTTCTTGTTTTTTTGTCAAAAAAGGATGTACCAGATCCCTTCATCGGGGCGCCATACAGCAATATCCACCCTTCCATCTCCATTGTAATCTGCCGGGACGGGAATATCACCCAATAAGCCCCAAAGGGTTGTGGTGAACCCGCCACCCGAGAAGATGATATTCCAGGTTCCATCACCGGGGCGCCACACGGCAATATCCGTCTTCCTATCCCCGTCATAGTCCCCGGGTACCGGCCTATCCCCGGATAAACCCCATGAAATGGCAATGGATCCGCCGCTTGAGAGGATGATATTCCAGGTTCCATCACCGGGGCGCCACACGGCAATATCCGTCTTCCCATCCCCATCATAATCTCCAGGTGTTGGAAGGTCCCCGCTCAGTCCCCATAATACTTGGATGACAGAGGTACTCCCAGAAGGCTTAATATCCCATTCACCGGTCGAAGGTTTAAAGACCGCAAGGTCTGCCTTTCCATCTCCATCGTAATCGCCTGGAATCGGAATATCCCCGGCGGCTCCAAAATTTTCTGTAACGATTCCTCCTAAAGAACCCTGAATCAACCAGGTCTGGGTGGAAGGCCGAAAAACGGCCAGATCTGCCTTTCCATCTCCATCATAATCTGCTGGTACCGGCCTATCTCCCAGCATCCCCCAGGCCGGAACAAAACCGGAAAGTCCTGGAATAGAAGAAGGATCCCTGCTGGATAAAATGTACCAGTTCCCTAAACTGGGTCGCCAGACCGCAATATCTGTTTTCTTATCCCCATCGTAATCTCGAGGTACCGGAATATCTCTTCGGACCCCCCAATTAACAGGAGTTGCACCGGACAGGAGAATGTTTAGAGGAGTCGGTTGATTCCCACCATTATGGGAGATGGAAAAGGTTCCTAGAAACAACCCCGGAAAGGTGGGTGAAAAAATCACCTCGATGGTCTGGGATTGTCCAGGAGCCAGGCTGAAGGGTCCACTTCCCTGAGCTATGAAAAATGGATTCGGAGGACTGCTGAAATTTCCCGTTAACAGACCTGTTGAAGATACCTCGTTGGTAAGGGTGATTGTTTGCGTAGAAGTCTCTCCTACCAGAATGTTGCCAAAACTCAGGGAGGTAGAGCTGATAGATAAATTGACCGTTGCTTTACCTGTGCCACTTAGCGGAATTTGAAGAGGACTCCCGGAGTTGGTGGCATTGTGGGTAATGACTAAGGTTTGAGAAAAGGTTCCGGCAGAGGTCGGAGAAAAACGAACCAACAGGGTTTGCGACTTTCCAGGGGCCAGGCTAAACGAACCACTTCCACTGACCACCGAAAACGGATTTGAAAGGGTACCCACAGTTCCGGTTAAGGCATTGGTAGAAGAAGTCTGATTGGTGATGGTCATCATCTGGGTAGCAGACCGGCCGATGTCTACCTCGCCAAAGTTTACGGAGGGTTGCCCTGAACCTGTCGAAGGAGTTAACTCTACAGATAAATTCACTACGAAAACGCCGGTTCCCTCTATTGTTACATTTGCCGGACTTAATGAGTTGGTAGCATTGTGGGTAATGGATAGGGTTTGAGAAAAAGTTCCAGGAGAAGTCGGAGAAAAACTTACAAGGATGGGCTGGGATTTTCCAGGGGCCAGAGTGAATGCCCCACCACCGCTAACTATAGAAAAAGGAGCTGAAAGATTCCCTACCTTTACTTCCAAGGTATCTGTCGAGCTGGCCTCATTGGTAACCATAAAGACCTGGTTATCGGTCTGACCTACGGTCATATTACCAAAACTGATGGAAGTCGGATTGATCGACAGATTGATGACCGCCGCTCCTGTTCCCGTTAAAGTTAAATTGGTTGGACCGGTCTGATTGCTCGCATTATGGGTAATGACCAAAGTTTCAGAAGCTGGCCCTGAGAGTTCTGGAGAAAAAGCAATAACTACAAATTGGGATTCTCCCGGTGCTAAACTAAAGGTGCCGTCTCCACTCATCACAGAAAATGGGCTTAAGAGATTCCCAACGCTTCCTGTCAGGGTATCCGTCGAAGTAGCCAGATTGGTAATGGTAAAAGATCTTGTAGCCGTCTTACCAACGGAAACATTCCCAAAGTTTATGGAAGTTTGGCTTATAAGCATATTTACTACAGGAAGGACCCCGGTGCCGGTTATGGAAATATCGGCGGGACTTGTCTGGCCGGTGGCATTATGGGTGAGGGTAAGTAATTGAGAAAAGGTACCCACGGAGGTTGGGGAAAAATTAAGGACGACCGATAGGGATTTTCCGGGAGCCAGGCTAAAGGGACCTCCCCCCTTCATTATAGAAAAGGGACCTGACAGGGTTCCCACCGTTCCTTCCAGGGTACCCGTTGAAGTCGCTTCGTTTTTGATGGTGAGGGTCTGGCTGGAAGATTGGCCCACCAGAATGTTACCGAAATCTATAGAAGAAGGGGCTATGGAGAGTTGGATCAGAGCCTGACCTGTACCACTGAGGGATACTTTTGCAGGACTCCCCTGATTGGTTGCATTGTGGGTGATAAGGAGAGTTTCGGAAAAGGTCCCTTCAGATCCCGGAGAAAAACTTATCGTCACAGATTGGGATTTTCCAGGGGCCAGAGTAAAAGTACCTCCTCCCTTAACGACCGAAAAAGGACCTGAGAGATTGTTTATGTTTCCTTCCAATACATCTGTTGAATTGGATAGGTTTGTAATCGTGAAGGTCTGAGTAGCCGATTTACCCACAAAGATACTGCCGAAATTTAAAGAGGAAGGGTTTATGTCTATGTTAATGGAGGCCGTGGTTCCTGTTCCACTCACCGGTATAGAGAGGGGATTGATTTGATTTGTGGCATTATGGGTAATAGACAGGGTTTGAGAAAAAGTCCCTGGAGAAGTGGGAGAAAAACCGATAACAACGGATTGGGATTCCCCGGGTGCCAGACTAAAGGGACCTCCTCCACTGACAACAGAAAATGGACCGGAGAGATTTCCTACACTTCCTGTTAACGTATTTGCAGAAGTCGACAGATTGGCTATCGTAAGAACCTGATTAACGGACTGTCCCACGATGACGTTACCTAAATCGAGGGGTATGGTATTGATAAGCAGATTAACTCCGGAGATCCCTTTTCCGTTTAGTAGCACATTGGCAGGATTCGATAGATTTGTGGCATTATGGGTAATGGATAAAGCCTGAGAAAAAACCCCCGGGGAGGTTGGAGAAAATCGAATAATGACGGATTGGGATTTTCCGGGTGCCAAGGTAAAGGGATTACCGCCACTGATGATAGAAAAAGGGCCTGAGAGATTACCAAAACTCCCTACCAGATCACCGGTTGAGGAAGAGAGATTGGTAATGGTCAGGGTCTGGGTAGAAGATTGACCTGCCGGAACATCACCAAAATCTACCGGATCTGGACTTATCTCCATATTAATCAGAGAGGATACCCCTACGCCATTGATAGAGATATTCATGGGACTTGCCTGATTTGTGGCGTTATGGGTCAAAGTTAACGTTTGAAAAACTGCCCCTGGAGAGGTAGGAGAAAAATTAATCGTAAGGGTTTGGGATGCTCCAGGAGCCAGGCTAAAGGAACCACCTCCACTGACCAGGGAGAACGGGCCGGAGAGATTACCGATACTCATTTGCAGAGTACCCGTTGAAGAAGATCCGTTGGTAATGGTCAGGGTTTGGGTAGCCTGCCCCCCGATCAGAACACTCCCGAAACTCACAGAGGTCGGACTTACAGAGAGATTAATAGCTTCTACGGCGGTTCCACGGATTGGTATACTGACGGGGCTCCCTACGTTGGCTGCATTGTGGGTAATAGTCAGATTATCAGAGAAAGTTCCCGAAGAAGTGGGAGAAAAACGGATCACCACCGACTGAACCTTTCCCGGGCCCAGACTGAAGGGGCCTCCTCCGCTTGCAATGGAAAAGGGGCTTGAAGGTGCATTAACCACCCCATCCAGGGTAGCCGTTGAGCTGGAAAGGTTTATAATTGTAAGAGTTTGATTGACCGACTGACCTACCGGAACGTTACCAAAGTCTACAGATAAGGGTTTTATTGCCAGGTTGGCCGCCGCTATCCCGGTACCGTTTAATATAACATCGGTAGGACTTGTTTTATTTGTGGCATTATGGGTGATTATCAAAGTTCCGGAAGTTGTTCCAGGTGAAGTCGGTGTAAAATTTATGATCACTCTGGTTGAATTACCGGGTGCCAGACTAAACGAACTGCCGAGATCGGAAGTCCCCGTTCCGCCACTTATGATAGAAAAGGGACCTGAGATACTGGAGAGGGTCCCCTCCAACACACCGGTTGAAGAAGGCATGTTGGCAATGGTAATAACCTGTTTGGCAGATTGACCTACGGCAACATCCCCAAAGTTCACGGGTGAAGGCTGGATGGCCAGATTAACGGCAGGTCCGCCAACTCCCGTGATGGGTATATTTGTAACGCCTCCAGGAGCTCCATTGGGCGCATTATGGGTAATAATCAGGGTGGTAGAAAATGGACCCACCTGGGTGGGAGAAAAACTTACGGCAACTTTTATCGATTTCCCGGGTGCCAGACTGAAGGGATTCTCGCTTTTTGTTACAGAAAACGGGCTGGAAAGGTTACCAACAGTTCCATCTAGAGGAGCCGTCGAGGAAAATGGATTCTCGATGGTAATAACCTGAACAGAAGATTTTCCTACCGGGACACTACCAAAATCTACCGGATTTGGACTTACCACTATACCGATAGTAGGTAATACGCCGGTTCCACTGAGGGGAACCTGGAAGGGAGATGATTGCGTCGTAGAACCTACTACACGACTGGCATTATGGGTGATATTAAGGATCCCAGAAAACGGTCCTGGAGTAAGGGGAGAGAAACGAACTGCTACAATCATGGAATCCCCGGGAGCCAGATCGGCGCTATTCCCACCAATGATAGAAAAGGGCGGCGGAAGGGCACCTATGTTGACGGTTAACGTACCGGTCGAGCTGGATAAGTTTGTAATCCGAACAGCCTGGGTGGCAAACTGACCTGTGGGGACATCACCAAAACTCAAGGATGAGGGATTTACAGCCATGCTGATCAAAGGGACTCCGGTTCCTGTCAGTCCCACGGTCGTCGTACGGGTTGGACTGTTTGAATCACAAGGTACCTGTTTATAAGTAATTACAAGATTGGCGGAAGCCGACCCTATCGAGGTGGGAGTAAAACGAAGGGTGATTATTTGCGATTTTCCTGGGTTAAGACTAAATGAACCCCCCCCAACCACAAAAAATGGCGAGGGTGGGCCTGGAGAGATACTGGCTGTACCTTCTAACTTTCCGGTTGAATCGGCACGGTTCGTAATCAGAACCGTTTGGGTCACAAACCTTCCTACAATGGCATTGCCAAAATCCACCGGGTTAGGACTTATCTCTGCATTTATGGTGGGGGGCGTTCCTCTTCCCCGTACGGGTAAATTTTTGGTTATGTTTTGATTTCCTCTTTGTGCAGACGTCTGGTTAATGACAAGGGTATCCGAAAAGGACCCGGCAGAGGTCGGAGAAAAACTAACCTGGATAAGCAATTTTTTACCCGGTGGTAATATAACCGGGTTAGGATTCGTACATCCCTGAATAAGCTGACCCTGGTTATCATAACAAGGTCCAAAACTATCTACGTTAAAGGGGCTTGTCAGCGAGCCGATATTGACATTTCCCATTCTTCCGTTGGCATTATTTGCAATGATAATCTTCTGGGTCGACTGCTGACACAAAGGGGTATCCCCAAAGTCCAACTCTGTAGGGTCTATGATAACGGGTCGGCTCTGGGCTGCAGAGGCTATGTCGGAAAAGAGCGAAAAAATCGAAAGGTAAAGGACAAAAGGTAAAAGGTAGAAGAAAGACTTCTTCCATGGACTCCGACTTCTCTGCATTCTCATTTTTGCTTTTTGATTTTATCCTCATCCCCTCACTCTCCTCTCCCGAAGCTTCGGGAGAGGGGAAAGGTTATCAGGGATAGTTTTTTCTCACCTAATCCCCTCGCTCCCTTCCTATGCCGAGAAGGGGAACTTCGGGATCACCTGGATCCCCACTCTCTTCTTCCCTCGAAGGAAGGGAAAGCGGGAGGAGTTAAGGCCGAAAAAATACCCTTAAAGGGATAGGAGCGTGGGGGTTCAGAACAGGCTTTGTTTAAAAGAGAACGTACCAGTTCCCTTCTTTCGGTCTCCATACTGCCAAATCAATCCTTCCGTCCCCATTATAATCTGCCGGAACGGGAATATCACCGGGTAAGCCCCATAACGTGGTATTAACGGTTCCATCCGACAAGGCGAGGTTCCAGGTTCCATCCTTAGATCTCCATATGGCCAGATCTGTTTTTCCATCTCCGTTGTAATCTCCGGGTACCGGCGTATCACCTGGCAACCCCCAGGGTGCTGCAAGGCTACCACCGCTTGAAAAAGCGATGTACCAGACCCCTTCTGTAGGTCGCCAGACGGCCAGATCGGTTATTTTATCTCCATCATAGTCTCCAGGCACCGGCGTATCTCCCCTCAATCCCCATAAGACCTGAAGCATGGTTCCACCTCCCGAAGGCTTGATATCCCACTCCCCCAACGTAGGTCTAAAGACGGCGATATCCGCTTTTCCATCCCCATCGTAATCTCCCGGAACGGGGGTATCATTAGAAGCTCCGAAATTCTCGATGACAATTCCCCCCGAAGAGTTCAAAATCAACCACGTTCCTGTGGAAGGTCGAAAAACGGCCAGATCCGCTTTTCCATCCCCATCGTAATCGGCCGGTACAGGTTTATCTCCAGGTAATCCCCAGGCCGGAACAAAGGGAATAGGATTACTGCTGGCTAAAATGTACCAGTTTCCCTCGCTGGGTCGCCAAACGGCAATATCTGCTTTCTTGTCGCCATCATAATCCCGCGGCACCGGAATATCTTTACCAATCCCCCAGCCGATAGGTGTTGCTCCTGTAAGCAACACATTCAGGGGGGTACTTTGATTGGTTGCATTATGGGTAATGGGTAAAACTCCAGAAAATATACCGGCAAAGGAGGGAGAAAAGCCCACCACTACCGATAAAGATTTCCCCGGCTCCAGGCTAAAGGGTCCTCCCCCTTTAGTTACAGAAAAGGGACCAGTAGGATTCCCGACACTCCCAATTAACAGGGCTGTTGAACTCAAATCGTTGGTAATGGTAATAGTTTGAACCGAGGACTTACCCACGGCAATATTGCCAAAACCCACTGAAGTAGAGCTGATGGAGAGATTAATGGTCAGGGACCCTGTTCCATTCACCGGGAACTGGATAGGACTGGGAGTATTCGTGGCATTATGGGTAATGGTTAAGGTTTGGGAAAAGGACCCTATCGAGCTGGGAGTAAAACGAACAATGACGGTTCTCGATTGCTGGGGTGCTAGACTGAATGCGCCTCCCCCACTGACGATGGAAAAGGGATCCGATAAGTCACCTACCGTCCCTGTTAAGGTACCGGTTGAATTATTATTGTTTGTAATTACAAACGTTTGGGTATCGGCTTTGCCTACAATAACCTCACCGAAGTTCACCGGAGTGGGATTTACCGAGATATTAACCTGAGGGACACCGGTTCCCGTTAACAAAACCTCCACAGGACTGGAAGTGTTGGTGGCATTATGGGTAATGGTTAAGGTTTGGGTGGCAACCCCTTCCGAAGTTGGAGAAAACCCTACCAAAACGGTTTGGGATCGTCCGGGTGGTAAAGTGAACGGACCGATTCCACTAACTATTGAAAAAGGAGGTGACAGCGTACTTACACTCCCCTCCAAATTCCCTGTGGAATTGGCCTGGTTGGTAATGGTGATGGTCTGTCGCGATGCGTCTCCTATTGGAATACTCCCAAAGCTTACCGGATTTGGAACTACTTCAATGTTGATATTGATCACGGCAGATACGCCGGTACCACTGACTACAACACCGGTAGGACTCGGTTGATTGGTTGCATTATGGGTGATGGGCAAGGTTTGTGAGAAGGAGCCTGCAGAAGTTGGAGAAAAACTTATGACCAGAGTTTTCGATTTCCCGGGAGCTAAACTAAATACTCCCCCTCCACTGACCACAGAAAACGGACCCGACAGATTACCAACACTCCCCTCCAGAGTATTGGAGGAAGTAGGGAGATTGGCGATGGTCAGGGTCTGATTGGCGAGATCATTCACCGTTAAATTACCAAATGCCAGCGATGCAGGACTGATGGAAAGATTAATAGTTGGAGTTCCGTTTCCCTTTAAGGAGATACTCATGGGACTCGGCTGATTGGTCGCATTATGGGTAATATCGAGGGTTTGGGAAAAGACTCCTTCGGACGTCGGAGAGAAACCTATAACCACCGACCTGGATTTACCAGGCGATAAACTAAACGTACCTCCTCCCGAAACTACAAAGAACGGACCGGATAAGCTCTCAATGCTCCCTTCTAAAATATCCGTCGAGGAAGATAAGTTGGTAATGACAAGGGTTTGAGTGGCCGATCGGCCCACCTGAACATTACTAAAATCTAAAAGATTTGCACTCACATCTATATTGATAGTAGATAGAATTCCCGTCCCTGTTAAGGTCACATTGGTAGGACTACTCTGATTGGTGGCATTGTGGGTAAAAGCCAGGGTTTGAGAAAAAGTCCCGGAAAAGACAGGAGAAAAACCTACTACAACCGACCTGGATTTTCCAGGGGCCAGGCTAAAAGTACCTCCCCCACTGACGACCGAGAATGGACCTACGACATTTCCAATACTCCCCTCTAAAGTTCCGGTGGAACTGGACTGATTGGTAATCGTAATGGTTTGGTTAGCAGATTGACCTACAAGGATATTGCCAAAATCCACAGACGAAGGACTGACGGTCAGATTAATTGCCGGAAGCCCGGTTCCATTTAAGGGTACGAAGGTAGGACTTACCTGGTTGGTGGCATTGTGGGTAATAGAAAGTGATTGAGAGAAATTCCCTGTAGAAGTCGGAGAGAAACTAACAATGACGGATTTGGATTTCCCAGGAGCTAAGCTAAACGTTCCTCCCCCACTGACCAGAGAAAACGAACCTGATAAACTGTCTACACTTCCCTCTAAGGTAGTGGTCGAGGAGGATACATTGGTAATAACAAGGGTTTGAGTGACGGATTTACCGACAATCACTCCACCAAAATCTACAAGACTCGGAGTTACATCCATATTGATCACAGAAACTTCCCCGGTTCCGGTTATCGGTAGGTTAATAGGACTGGTCTGATTGGTGGCATTGTGGGTGATCGTCAGGGTATCCGAAAAAGACCCGGTTGTCGTAGGGGTAAAGCTCACGATAACCGTTCGGGATTTTCCAGGTGCAAGACTAAATGAATTTCCTCCACTAACCACTGAAAATGGAGCCGAGAGACTCGCCACACTTCCCGTCAAGGTATTTGTAGAAGTAGGTGCATTGGTAATGGTAATGGTTTGGGTAGCCGATTGACCTGCCAGGATACTGCCGAAATTTATCGGAGAGGGACTTACAGTTATATCAATAACCGGTACTCCGGTTCCGCTTAACGGCACATTGGTGGGACCTGATTGATTGGTGGCATTGTGGGTAATAACCAACGTATCTGAAAAGTTTCCGGCCGAAGTTGGGGAAAAACTAAGGATAATGAACCGGGATTGACCTGGTGCTAAACTGAAAGAGCCGCCCCCACTGATAAGGATAAAAGGAGCGGACAGGGTCCCTACCGTCCCCTCCAGAATGCCCAATGAGGAGGATAAATTGGTGAGGGTAAGGGTTTGTCGGGCGGATTGACCTACCAGAACATTATCAAAACTTATGGACGTGGGTACTAAAGCTACATTAATGATAGAGGTCCCCATTCCCGTTAATAACACACTCGTTGGACTACCCTGATTGGTGGCATTATGGGTAATTTTTAAGGTTCCAGAAACCGTACCCGGAGCCGTCGGAGCAAATCTTACGGTAACCGTCTTAGATTTACCAGGTAAAAGGCTGAAGGAACCCCCTCCACTCACTACGGAGAACGGACCTGAGAGACTGGTTACATCAACCTCCCCTTCCAGGGTTGTGGTCGAGTTTGCGTTGTTGGTGAGGGTAAAAGTTTGATCAGAAAATTGATTTACGGCAACATTACCGAAGTTTACCGGTGAAGGACTTACCGATAAGTTAATGGCTTCTATTCCTGTTCCGGTTACCGTTACAGTGGTAGGGCTGGTTTGAGTGGTCGCATTATGGGTAATGACCAGGGTATCGGTAAAAGTTGTCCCCGAAGAGGTAGGAGAAAAGCTGATGATGACAGATCGCGACTGGCCCGAGGATAAGCTGAAGGAGCCACCCCCGCTGACTACAGAAAACGGGCCTGTAAGGGTCCCAATGCTCCCTTCTAACAAAGTCGGGGAGGTAGACGAATTGGTAATGGTCAGAGTCTGCCTGGCAGTTTGTCCTACGGCAACATTACCGAAATCCACAGGAGTAGGGTTGATAGATAACTTGATTAACTCTACACCATTCCCTATCAAGCTTATCCCACAAGGAGACGGAGTACCACAGTTTGAATTTGAGGCATTATGGGTTATGAGAAGGGTAGTCTGATCCGGAACTATCGAAACGGCCGTTGGAGCGTACCTTACTGTGATGGTCTTGGAGGCACCGGGGGGTAGACTAAATGTACCTCCTCCGTTCACTACAGAAAAAGGAGCAAGAGGTGCAGCCACCGACCCTTCTAAAATACCTGTGGAATTCGAATCATTGGTGATTGTAATGCTTTGATTAGAGGCCTGACCTACAAGAATGTTACCGAAATTTATCGATAAAGGGCTTATGGATAAGTTGATCGTCTCTACCCCTGTTCCCGTTAAGGATATGTTACACGTCCCGGGCGTACTGCAGTTTGAACTCGTTGCATTATGGGTAATAGATAAAGTTGTGGTAGAGGTGATTAACGCCACGGGAGAAAAACTGATCCTGACCTGTCTGGACTGGCCTGGCGACAGACTGAATGAACCTCCCCCACTGACTACAAAAAATGGGCTTGAGAGATTTCCCACCGTCCCATCTAAAGAATCCGTCGAATTGGATAAATTGGTAATGGTAAGGGTCTGGGTGGCCGCCTGACCTACCACCACATCTCCAAAACTTATGGAAGTTAAACTTACTTCCATATTAATCCTGGCCGATACCCCTTTTCCGTTAATGGGGATGGCATAGGGAGATCCTATGAAAGGAGTTATCGTTTTGTTTCCACTGGAATCGATATGAACCAGATTGGCCGTCAGGCATACCGTATCAGAATAGGTGATGGCTGCCGAAGGAGCGAAACCAAATTTAATATCCTTCTTTTGTCCAGGGCCTAAATTAAAGGCACCACCGCCGCTGATGATAGAAAAAGCAGCAGTTGAAAAGACCGTACTGTTCGCCGAGCTACAGGTTCCCCCACTGGGTATGGCAAAGACGCTTCCGTTGATCTCATCTACGTCTGTTTTCGAAGCCGGCATATTGGCAATGGTTAAAGTCAGAAAAGCAGTCTGACCTATGGTAACACTCCCAAAATCCAGGGTAGAGTTGCTAAAGAAGAAGGTATTGCCGGCAAGTGTTGACCTGGGAAGTAATAGAAATACTCCGACAACCATCACTACACCTGTCCAGGTAATCCATTGATATTTTTTCAATCTCATGTTCATCGGACCATTGTCATCGGTCGCTTATTCATTGTTCGTTGTTAGGATAAAGAATAAAAGACAACGAACAACGAGCAACGGACTTCTGTTTTACTTGTCAAAGGTAATGTTCCAGCTTCCATCACTGGGTCGCCATACGGCCAGATCGGCCTTTCCATCGCCGTTATAATCGGCGGGTACGGGAACATCGTTAAACAAACCCCATTGTTTGGTACCAAATAAACCCGTCGAGGAAAAAGTAATATGCCAGGTCCCATCCCCGGGTCGCCAGATAGCTATATCAGTTTTTCCGTCCCCATCATAGTCAGCAGGTACCGGGATATCATCCGGTAGAACCGGTAAGCCCAAGGGAAATATGGTGAAACCCCCACTTGAAAAATTGATATACCAATTCCCATCCCCGGGTCGCCATACGGCCACATCCTCCTTGCCATCCCCATCATAATCCCCAGGTACCGGGATATCTCCTGCCATCCCCCAGACTACCTGAAGGAGGTTTCCCGATCCGGAACCTCCCGGGTTGCCGGACAGATTTATCATCCACACCCCCAGGGATGGTCTAAAAATAGCCAGATCTGTTATTTTATCCCCATCATAATCGGCCGGTACAGGGGTATCTGTGGAGGTTCCAAAGACACGTATTAAAGGTCCGCTGGAAGAGCCTAAAATGATCCAGGCTCCAACGGAAGGTCGAAAAACTGCAATATCTTCTTTTCCATCTCCATCATAATCTCCCGGAACCAACTTATCCCCCTTTGTACCCCAGGGCTGAATAATAGGGGGATCTAACAGGATAAACCAGCTTCCTTCTCCAGGCCTCCATACGGCCAGATCATCCTTCTTATCCCCATTGTAATCTCCCGGGACCGGAATATCCCCCTGAATGCCCCAGAAGGTTATCAGGGGTTCAGGAGTTGAGGGGTTAGGGGTTGGGGTCGGAGTTGGGGTGAGGGGTGGAGTTCCCGTTTTATCGAAGACAATATTCCAGGTCCCATCAACCGGTCGCCACACGGCCAGATCGGCTCTTCCATCCCCATCGTAATCGGCTGGTACAGGAATATCACCGAATAAGCCCCACGACCTGGAATTAAGTAAACCTGTTGAGGAGAGAGTAAAGTACCAGGTTCCATTACCCGGTCGCCAGATGGCTATATCGGTCTTTCCATCTCCATCATAATCGGCAGGTACCGGTGTGTCTCCCGACAGGGTGGGTAAGCCTAAAGTTACCGTATCGAACCCGCCACTTGAGAAATTAAGGTACCAATTCCCATCAGTGGCTCTCCATACCGCCACATCGGCTTTTCCATCTCCATCATAATCGGCAGGTACCGGTGTGTCTCCCGCTATTCCCCAGGGTATCTGAATCAGGTTGCTCGGTTGTGGAACAGGTACCGGACCTCCCGGACTGCTGGAGGGGCTTATAACCCAAATCCCTAAGGAAGGTCTGAAAATGGCCAAATCTGTAATTCCATCTCCATCATAATCGGCAGGTACCGGTATATCGCTGCGGGTTCCAAATGTGCGGACCAAAGGTCCACTCGAAGATCCTAAGATAAACCAGGTTCCCGTGGAAGGTCGAAAAACTGCAATATCTTCTTTTCCATCCCCGTCGTATTCACCCGGTACCAGCTTATCTCCCTGGATACCCCAGGGCTGGACAATGGTCGGATCCAGCAAAATAAACCAATCCCCCTCGCCAGGTCTCCATACTGTAGGATCTGCCTTCTTATCTCCGTTATAATCTCCTGGGATCGGAATATCCCCCTGAATACCCCAGGGTATCGATGTGATGTTGGGAGTAGGCAGGGGGGTAGGGGTCAGCGTGGGAGCGGGGGTAGGAGTCGGCGTAGCCGTGGGGGTAGGGGTCGGCGTGGGAGTCGGGGTAGGGGGTGGACTGACGGTGGTGGTTATGGTAGCCGTGTTATTGGAGTTGGTTAAATCAGGCTCGTTTGCAGTTACGGTAGCCGTATTCGTAAGGGTCCCCGCTACCAGAGGGGCTGCCACAAGAAGGGTAACTGTAGCCGTAGATCCACGGGTCAGGCTACCAAGACTGCAATTAACCTTACCACCGGTCAAGGTACAACCGGTTCCCTGACCGGCATTCGCAGAAACAAAAGTAACTCCCAACGGTAAGGTATCGGACAGGGTTATCCCTGTGGCCGTCGAAGGCCCGTTGTTGGTTACGGTGAGGAGATAGGTTAAATTTTCTCCTGCAAAGACAGGATTTGGAGAACCTACTTTCTTCAGAGAAAGATCGGCTGCATTAACAGAAGTAGTCTCTGCAGAGGTATTATTGGCACTGTTGGGGTCTGCGGGACTCCCTGTGACCGTAGCCGTATTGGTAAGGGTTCCGGCTGTTAGTGGTACCGTTACCGATATCGTGATGGTCGCCGTAACTCCATTGACCAACGTTCCCAGATTACAGGTCAGGACCCCTGTCCCGCTACAACTTCCCTGACTGGGAGTTACCGAAAGGAAGCTTACACCGCCTGGAAGGGTATCGGTCACGGTAACCCCCGTCGCACCGGACGGACCGTTATTGGTTACCTGGAGAAGATAGGTTAAATTTTGACCTGCAAACAAGGGATCCGGAGTATCCGTCTGGGTGATAGAAAGATCCGCTGCCGGATTGACTGTTGTACTCTCGGCCACCGTATTGTTGGTACCGTTGGAATCGATCTCATTTCCAGTTACGGTAGCGGTATTGGTAAGGTTCATGGCGGTTAACGGAGCCGTTACCAGGATCGTAACCGTTGCGGTGGCCCCCTTAGCCAGTGTTCCTAAATTACAGGTAACCGTACTCCCTGTGTTACCACATGAACCCTGGGTAGGGGTAGTCGAGATAAAAGTAACACTTCCCGGTAAGGTATCCACCACTGTGACCCCTGTCGCCGGATCCGGGCCTCCATTACCAACGGTAAGGAGATAGGTCAATTTTTGACCCGCCAGTACAGGATCTGGTGTATCTGATTGGGTTATAGAAAGATTGGCCACAGGAGTAACGGTCGTGTCTTGGGTAACCTTATTATTATTTCCATCAGGATCGGCTTCGGTTGCTGTTACGGTAGCCGTGTTGGTGAGAGATCCCCCGGCCTGGGGAATGAGCAGAATCGTTAAGGTAGCCGTATTTCCACTGGCTATTGCACCTAATCCACAGGTTACTTTACCACTTTCCTGGGTACAGCCGGTACCTTGACTGGGCGTAGCCGAAACAAAGGTCACATTCCCCGGTAAGGTATCTGTGACGGTTACATTGGTAGCTCCGGACGGTCCCTGGTTGAGGACGGTAAGGGTATAGGTGAGGGTTTGCCCGGTTAAAACAGGGTCGGGATTATCGGTTTTGGTAATGGACAGATCTGCCGCAGGATTGACAGTTGTAGTTTGACTGGTTGTATTATTAGTCCCATTGGAATCCGGTTCTATTCCTGTGACGGTGACCGTATTGGTCAGGGTGGTGGCTACAGCAGGTGCCGTGACTTCCAGGGTAACCGTAGCGCTAGCCCCGGCATTTAAAGTTCCCAGATTACAAATAACCTGAACCCCTATCAGGGTACAGGAAGTTCCCTGGCTGGGAGTAGCCGAGATAAGGATCACATTCCCCGGCAAGGTATCGGTCAGGGTAACCCCTGTTGCCACATCAGGACCCTTATTGGTAACGGTTACGGTATAGGTAAGACTCTGTCCGGCCAGCACAGGATCTGGATCATCGGTTTTGATAACCGCCAGATCAATGGAGGGAGTCGCTTTGACGATTAAAACATCGCTACCCAGGCTTCCTGCCACATAAGCATTACCAGAAGTATCCACGGCAACACCCAGACCACGATCGTTACTATTTCTACCTATAAAGGTAGAATAAAGAAGGGTCGTACCGGTAGCGCTCAACTTTGTTAAGAAGGCATCAAAGCCACCACTGATGGTAGGCTGAAAGGGAATGGCAAGGGGGAAATTATTAGACCCGGTATCTCCAGTTATGTAGGCATTACCGATGGCATCCACGGCAATGGCAAAACCTTCATCTGTGGCAGTACCCCCCAGGTAAGTCGAATAAACCAGGGAGGCTCCTCCAGATTGAGAGGGATCCAGTTTGGCTACAAAGGCATCTTGAGAACCCTGATAAGAAGCTTGAAAGGGATTGGCTACCGGGAAGTTCATCGAAGAGGTAATGCCGGTTACATAAATCTTGCCGGAGTTATCTACTGCGATTCCCAAACCTTTATCGGTGTCACTGCCCCCCAGGTAGGTAGAATACAGCAGTGTATTGCCACTTCCGTTTAATTTTGCCACAAAGGCATCCTTGCTAATAAGGGGTAAACCACCTAAGGCTGATTGGAAGGGATTCAGGGTTGGAAAGTTGAGTGACTCGGTTTCTCCGGTTAAGTAAACATTTTCGGAGGAATCCAGAGCAATACCGAAACCCGCATCACTCCCACTCCCTCCGAAGTAAGTACTATAAACCAAAGTACTTCCTGCCGTATTGAGCTTCGCAATAAAGGCATCTTGAATTCCACCGTTATTGGCTTGAAGTGCATTTACTGTCGTAAAGTCCAGCGATTTCGTTCGCCCGGTTACATAGGCATTACCGGAGGTATTTACGGCAATTCCAAAACCTTCATCATCGCCACTTCCGCCCAAATAGGTGGCATAGATCAGACCGGTGCCGGTAGGATTCAATTTAGCTACAAAGGCATCCAGAAAACTAAGGGCTCCTACACTATTACAATTACCATCCGTACCGCAATTCGTATCCAGGGCTCCGGTAGTTACCGGAAAGTTGGTTGAGGTAGTAGATCCTGTTATATAAGCGTTGCCGAACGTGTCTACCGCAATACTATTACCGATATCTGTTCCATTACCCCCCAGATATGTAGCATAAACAATGGCCGTTCCCGCAACATTTAACTTGGCTACGAAAGCATCTGAGGAACCTCCTCCAGAAGAGGACTGTAAAGGTTGTCCCCCTGTTGCCCCAACCGAAAAATCCGTTGATACCGTATAACCGGTCACATAGATACCTCCCGCAGCATCTACAGCAATCCCGTTACCAACATTATTCTTGCTACCGGTAAGGGTTGTAAAATAACTCAACACAGGATCGATAATGAGGGGTCTGCCGGGATCATAGGCAGCTATTTCAAAGCTAAACGTGGTTTGTGATTTGCAGTCCGTGGTCGGGGGGTCTTCTTCCGGGGGCTGTGAAGAAGGTTCGAGACGTACATAACGACCCGGGATCTTCTGTTGGATTCCGTCGATCTCCTGGTAAATATGAGGTTTATGTAAACGGATAGTTTCATCGGCAAGGGCCAGAACAAGATCCCCTTCCGGACTTACCTGGATGTCATCTGCACCTGTGAAAGCCAGCCGGATCTTTCCGGGGTCTGCACCGGGAGCAATAACGAAATCATACTCCAATTGCTGTTGGTTACCGTAGTAAATCAGGTCTATGCCGGGGTATATCTCCCCATATTTGACCCGGGCAAAAGTAGGAATCTGGATGTGCCACTTTTGCGGATCATTACCTGTCAGATAATGACTTTTACCGGGTAGCTCATCCAGTCCCATCACCTGAGGAGAGGGATTGGCACCGACCAGGTGCATGCGTAAAACATAGGGATGGTCGGTTGTTCTTCGTCTGTTATCCTTTACTGAGGCACCAGAGGGATCCCCTCTATTTTGAATATCGGTTATAGGATTTAGAACCAGTACGGCTTCGTTGGCCGTCAAAAACAGACTATAACCGCTGCCACGGGACAGAAATTTTACTTGCGCATCACTCTGACCCTGATTGACTTCAAAGCTTAAAGGCAGGTTACTGAGTGCCAGATAGGCAGGTGTATGACCCCCGGTTCGTTGCTCATTGTCTGCTCCGGTGGACAACGGACAACTTACCATAAGCCCCAACACAAAACCGATCAGGTAATTTCTTCGCTTTTTTGAGTTCATCATCATGATAGTTTTCTTCGACAAGCTTAGGAGATAGCCTGTCGGATTGTTTTTGTAGGCCCTGCTACCCGTTGGAGCCGTCCACCCCTATCCAGCCGGGTACCAGTTTTTAATGGTAGATTACTTTCCTTTTCTGATTTTGGAAAAATTCCCTTACTAAGGGCAAAAGTCCATCAAAGAGCGCATCTTTGACTAAAAAGCCATCAATCCCCAGGTTATTTCCCTCTTGTATTTCAAGATCATATAAGGAGTAGAGAATAATCTTTAAAGCCGGGTTTCTCTGTTTAAGAAGCTTACAGATTTTGAAACTGTTACGGTTTCCTGAAAGAAAAACATCCATCAGGATAAGGTGGGGACTCAGTTTCTCCATAAGCTTAAAAACATCCTCGCCCTCCTCTGCTTCCTCCATAACTTCGAAGCCTTTAATTTCCTCAAGATAACTTCTCAAAGTTCTTCTAAAGAATGCATGATTGTCCACGATGAGGACTTTAACCACTTCTCTACCAGACTCAGAATGCCGCATGATTTTATTTCTCAAAGATGATATTCCAGGTTCCGTCGCCGGGTCTCCAAACGGCCAGATCCGCTTTCCCATCTCCATCATAATCGGCCGGTACGGGTATATCACCCAATAAACCCCACTGTGTGGAGCTAAACAAACCGGTTGAGGAAAAAGTAATGTGCCACATTCCATCACCGGGCCTCCAGACGGCCAGATCCGCTTTCCCATCTCCATCATAATCGGCCGGTACGGGTATATCACCCGGTAAACCGAGCTGTAGGATTGTAGAACCTCCTGTTGAAAAACTGATATACCAGTTCCCTTCCGCGGGTCTCCATACGGCTACATCTGCCTTTTTATCCCCATCATAATCGGCCGGTACGGGTATATCTCCGGATAATCCCCAGCGGATCGGTTTCAGATTTCCTGGATTGCTGGAGAGCTTAATTCCCCAGGTACCCAGAAAGGGTCTAAAGACGGCCAGATCTGTAACGCCATCTCCGTCATAGTCCTCAGGAGCCGGAATATCTGAAGACGACCCGAACTTTTGTACGAAAACCCCTCCCGAAGATTTCAAGGCAAACCAGGTTCCGATAGAAGGTCGAAAGACTGCTATATCCGTCTTTCCATCTCCATCATAATCACCCGGTACCAGTTTATCCCCTTTTACCCCCCAAGGTTGAATAATGGGAGGATCCAGCATAATGAACCAATCCCCTGCACCGGGTCTCCATACGGTGATATCTGCCTTATTATCTCCGTTGTAATCTCTGGGTATGGGAACATCCCCCGAAATCCCCCAGATTATAGAAGTAATAACCGGGGTCGGGACAGGGGTCGGGGTAGCCGTCGGTGTGGCTGTTGGAGTCGGTGTTGGAGGTGGAGTCAGGGTTACCGTAACACAGGGAGAGAACTCGGAGGTGTTATTGTTGGAGTCTGTTACCGTGGCCGTTACCACCTGACCTGCCGGAATTAAAACCGGAAAGGTAACATTCACAGATGCATTACCACTTCCATCCGTTGTTAGGGTCGTTACACCGAGAATATCGGTACCTTCACCATTTCCCGAAGGATCACAGGTATTGCTAAAGTAGAATTCAACTCTAAAACGGGTGTTAGGTGTGCTATTCAAAGTTCCTTGAACGGTTGTACTGCCACCACTGGAAACAGCTGAGGTTAACAGAGGGAAATTCTGAAGATTGTTGGCTCCTGAGTCTCCATCTCCGGAATCGTTGGAAGTTATGCCCTTGAGGCCCAGATCAATCCCAAGACCCGAATTAGAAAAGATAGAATTGAGAAAAAGAGCATTCCCGATGCCAGAATCTATAAATATTCCATCACTTCCATTAAAAGCAATAATATTGCCTGCACCCGGAGCTGTCCCACCGATGGTATTATTACTTGCCGAAGTATTTATAAGCACACCGTATAAGGTATTTCCTAACGGACCGATACCGTCTGCTTGGGTTCCAATGAAATTACCCTGCACCCAATTTCCGGTTGCTCCGGTCCCCAGGATTTCAATTCCGTTTAACTTATTGCCCGAGATGATATTACGGGCTCCTGGGGTGGTACCTCCGAGGGTATTGCCCGGGGCATTGACAAGGAATATCCCATCAAAGGCATTCCCTAAGGCAACGGTACCGTTAAAGTTAGTACCGACAAAGTTACCCTGAATCCGATTCCCCGTTGCACTTCCACCGAAGATCTGAATACCCGCAGAACCGTTACCCGAAATGACATTACCCGACCCCGGGGTAGTCCCCCCGATTAAATTATTGGATGCCAGATTGATGAATATACCGGTACCCCCATTACCCAGGGCGGTGGTACCGGAGACGTCAGTACCAATAAAATTACCCTGGATGAGATTACCCCCGCCGGTTGTGATAAGAATTCCATTTCCGGCGAATCGATTGATGATAAGTCCTTTGACAATACTATTTCCGGCAGTAATTTTTAATCCATTGGCTCCGATCCCCGCACTACTTCCATTCAGTTCGATGAGGGGAGTACCTGTAAAGCCAGGCTGGCTGGTACCATCGATCCAGATGGGGTCGGCGATATCGGGTAACGCCGAGATAAGCTGAATCGTATAGGGGCCTGCCCCGGGGAGGTTGAATAGAATCACATCGGTTCCGGCGGTAGCGTTAGCTGTATTAATGGCTTCCCGCAAAGTGCACTCTGTCGCATCACAGACCCCATTTCCAGGATCTAAAGTAGAATTAACAATGAAGGCTGTTACGGTGGTGGTTTGGGTGGCTATATTATTCACCGTGTTGGGATCGAACTCGTTACCTGTCACACTACCGGCGTGGCTGAGGATTCCCAACACCTGAGGTTTAACGATCAAGACCACCGTGGCTCCGGCACCACTATTTAAAGTTCCCAGGTTACAGGTCAGGGTACTCGTTCCATTACAATTTCCCTGACTGGGTGTTATCGAAATGAAGATCACTCCGGCGGGTAATGTGTCGACTAGAGTTATGCCCGTGGCCGATGAAGGGCCATTGTTGGTAATGGTCAGGGTATAGGTTAAGTTTATTCCAACCCCCACCGGATCTGGCGAGTCTGTTATACGGATCGACAGGTCAGCCGCCGGATTGACGGTTGTGTCGGCTGTTCCGGTATTGTTACTCATATCAGGATCGGATTCATTGGCCGTTACACTGACCTTATTATTCAGGGTTCCTGCTAGGGTCGGCTTAACCACAAGAGTAATAAGGGTATTAGTCCCACTGGCTAAAGTACCCAGAGAACAATTTATCGTACCTGTTCCACTACAACTCCCTTGACCGGGTGTAATGGAAACAAAAGTGGCTCCGGCAGGTAGAGTATCCTGGAGAGTTACTCCCGTCGCAGTTGAGAGACCGTTATTGGTAACGGTTATGGTATAGGTGATATTATTCCCAATTGTTACCGGATCCGGAGAATCTAATTGAGAGACAGCCAGATCGGCTGCCGGATTAACCGTTGTATTCTCAGTGGCCGTATTATTGGCCAGGTTCGGGTCTGTTTCATTGGTTGCCAGATTGGCTACACTTACGGTATGAACAAGGGATCCTGTGGTGGTAGGCTTCCCGACAAGAATAACGGTAGCTGTGGCGCTGACGGGTAAAATACCCAGAGTACAGGTTACCGGGCTTGTTCCTGTACAGGTTCCCTGACTGGGGGTAGCAGAAATAAAGGTCATACCGGAAGGTAAGGTGTCGGTTAAAGTTACCCCTGTAGCCGCCGAAGGACCGTTGTTGATGACAGTTATGGTATAACTCAGATTGGTTCCTACCAGGACCGGATCTGGGGAATCGGCCTGAGTAATGGCAAGATCGGTTGCCAGGGTAACTAAAGTACTGGTTATCTGGCTATTATTGGCCGTATTGGGATCGGTTTCATTCCCTGTAATACGGACTGTATTACTGATAGATCCTGTTGTGGTAGATTTAACGACAAGGGCTATGGTAATACTTGCCCCTTTAGCTAAAGTACCCAAAGAACAGATAACCGGGCCGGTTCCGTTACAATTTCCTGAGCTTAACGTAGCCGAGACAAAGAGGACTCCGGCCGGAAGTGTGTCTGTCAGGGTTACTCCTGTAGCCACAGAAGGGCCGTTATTGGTGACGGTAATGGTATAAGTAACATTATTCCCCACAGCTACCGGATCCGGCGAATCAGATTGAGTAACCATGAGATCGGCTGCGGGATTAACCGTAGTATCTTGAGAGGTCGTGTTATCAGATAAGTTCGGGTCAAATTCATTGCTTGCTACGGTCGCCGTATTTGTAATGGTTCCTGTAGCTGTGGGGGCATTCATCACGAGGGTTACGGTTGCTGTGGCTCCATTGTTAAGGGTTCCCAGAGCACAACTTACCGGCGTTACACCTGTACAACTCCCTTGATCAGGAGTGGCTGAAACAAGAGTTACGCCGACAGGAAGGATATCGGTTAAGGTTACTCCGGTGGCTGCTGAAGGACCGTTGTTGGTTACTTGAAGGGTATAAGTCAGACCGGCTCCGATCGTTACAGGGTCTGGTGAATCGCTACTTGTAATTGTCAGGTTAGCAGCGGTAACCTCGGTATTTTGTGAATTTGTATTGTTAGTCAAAACAGGATCAAATACGAGGCTTGCCACGGTAACCGTATTGGTTATAGTTCCTGCCGTTGGGGGTTTGACGAGGATGGTAACGGTAGCGGTAGCCCCAACGGCCAAAGTATTTAAGGTACAATTAACGCCAATGGTCAGGCTACAGTTCCCCTGGCTTGTGGTGACTGAAACAAAGGTGATGTTGGGCGGGAGCATATCTGTCAAAGTCACACCCGTGGCCTGGGAAGGACCCTGGTTGGTAACCGTAAGGAGATAAGTCAGGTTGGCTCCGACGGTTACCGGATCTGGTATGTCCAGTTGGGTGACCGACAAATCTGCAGTGGGATCAACGGTAGTACCTTGACTGGAAGTATTATTGGTTGTATTCGGGTCAAACTGACTACTTGACACACTGGCGCTGTTGGTAATCGCTCCTGCCCCGGTAGGCTGGACGATAAGGCTAACGGTTGCACTGGCTCCGGTTGTCAAAGTGCCTAAATTACAGGTTACGGTTGTTGTGACGCTGCAACTCCCCTGATTAGGTGTAACCGAAACAAAAGTCACATTGACCGGAAGGGTATCCGTTAAAGTCACATTGGCAGCGGAAGAAGGACCGTTATTGGTTACTTGAAGGGTATAGGTCAGGTTATTCCCAACCTTTATAGGATCCGGAGAATCGGTCTGAGTAACAGAAAGATCGGCTGCCGTGATGGTTGTGCTTTGCAAACTTGTATTGTTACTCAGATTGGAATCGGCTTCATTGCCGGCTATCTGTACGGTATTGTTGATGATTCCCACCGTTATAGGGGTCACCACTATATTAATCGTAGCGCTGGCTCCATTAGCCAGGTTACCCAGGGAGCAGGTGACGGTACCACTTCCCTTACTACAAGTTCCCTGCGTACTGTTTGCAGAAACATAGGTCACACTGACCGGAAGGGTATCGGTTACAATCACTCCGGTAGCCAGGGAAGGACCATTGTTGGTAGCCACCAGGGTATAGGTCAGGTTAGCACCTACGGTCACAGGATCTGGAGAATCGGATTGGGTAATTGCCAGATCGGTAACTGTCACCGTGGTAGTCTCCACAGCCGTATTATCGGCCAGATTGGAATCAGGTGGATTACTGGTTACCGTGGCCGTACTGGTAATAGTACCTACTGCCGTGGGGTTGACCTTGACCGTTATGGTAACCACTCCTTTATTCATAGTTCCTATATTGCAGGTGATGGTGGTGGTTCCACTGCAAGTTCCTTGAGTGGATGTAGCCGAGACGAAGGAAAAGTTACCGGTCAGCGTATCTGTAAGTACTACCTGGGTAGCCTGGGAATTACTATTATTGATTACCCGGATGGTATAAGTCACGTCCGTTCCCACGGCTACTGGATCCGGTGAATCCGATTGAATAACGGATAACCCGATTATTACGATTGCAGTGGATTGGGTAGCGGTGTTGTTGGCTGTATTGGAGTCTGTTTCATTGGCGGTTACACTGGCCGTATTAACCAGGGTAGTGGTGGTGTTGGGGGTGACGACGATGGTAACGGTTGCACTGCCACCGTTACTAATCGTTCCGAGATTACAAGTAATGGTACTCGTCCCGCTACAACTCCCCTGGGTAGGAGAGACCGAGCGAAAGATCACTCCCGAAGGGAGGGTATCGGTCAGGGTTACTCCCGTAGCCGGAGAAGGGCCATTGTTGTTAACTGTCAGGGTATAAGTCAGATCTGCCGTTGTTGTAGCCGGATCTGGAGAATCCGTCTTGGTAAGGGCCAGATCTACGACCGGGTTAACCGTCGTAAGCTGAGCCGTTGTGGTATTATTAGCTGGTGTAGGATCAAAGGTATTACTGGTCACACTGGCAGTATTACTGATCGTTCCCACGGTAGTAGGTTGGACTACAATGGTGACGCTGGCACTGGAACCGCTGTTGATAGATCCGAGGTTACAGGTAACCGTACTACCGGCCTGGGTACAGCCTGGCGCCGAAACCAGGATGACACTGGCAGGTAACGTGTCGGTCACCACTACCCCTGTCGCCTGGAAAGGACCGTTGTTGGTCACAGTCAGGGTATAGGTCAGGTTGCTTCCTATCAGGACCGGATCTGGGGAATCTGACTTGGTAATGGCCAGATCGGCCGATGTAACCGTAGTAGATTCCGTTTCTGTATTGTTAGCCGGATTAGGATCAATCCCACCCCCTGTAACACTGACGGTGTTGGTAATGGTTCCTGCCGAGGTGGGTATAACGAGGATGGTAACGGTAGAGATTGCTCCACTGTTGAGGGTTCCGAGATTACAGGTAACAGTACTACCCGATGGGGTACAGGTTGGTGAGCCGGGTAAAGAGGAGACAAAAGTCACACTGGATGGAAGGGTATCGGTCAAGGTTACGTTGGTAGCCTGGGAGGGGCCATTGTTGGTTACTCGAATCGTATAGGTCAGGGTTGCATTTACAGTGGTAGGGTCTGGGGAGTCCGTTTTGATGACCGAAAGATCTGCCCGATTAACCTGAATACAGTTAGAGAACTCGGAGGTGTTGTTATTGGGATCTGTAGCCGTTGCGGTGATAAACTGACCTGTAGGAACTACCGTTGTGGAAGTAATATTGATATTTGCATTACCGGCAGAATCGGTTATTACGGTGGTCGAGCCAAGGAATGTTGCTCCTTCCCCATTGCCAGAAGCGTTACAGGTACTGTTAGAAAAGAACTCCAGGACAAAGTTGGTATTGGCCATACTGTTAAAGGTTCCCTGGACGGTCGTTCCCCCTCCTCCGGAGTTGGCCGAAGTTAGGACGGGAAAATTCTGAAGATTGTTGGCCCCTGTATCTCCATCACCAGCATCGTTGAGAGTGACTCCATTACTTCCCAAATCTATTCCTAAATCGGTGTTGGAGAAGATAGAATTGCGCGAGAAGAGATTACCGGTACCTGAATTGGCGAATATTCCATCACTCCCGTTAAAGGCAATGACATTACCTGCTCCGTTCGCCGTACCGCCTATGGTGTTGTTGCTTGCCGATGAAGCCAGGACCACACCATGGCTGGTATTACCCAAAGCGATAGTACCCGTGGAGTCCGTACCGATGAAATTACCCTGGATTAAGTTCCCGGTAGCTCCGGTACCCGAGATGGCAATACCGGTCAGAGCATTACCCGAGATAATGTTACGTTCGCCGACCGTCAATCCACCCACGGTATTATTGGCTACGTCGTTAAGGAGCACGCCGTGACCCGCATTACCCAACGTAGCAGTGCCGGCGGAGGTAAGACCGATATAATTGCCTTGGATGAGATTCCCGGTGGCACCGGTACCTGAAATCTCAATCCCATCCGAGTTATTACCCGAAATAACATTACGGGACCCGGTGACTGTACCTCCCACGGTGTTGCTGGATGCCCCGTTGATGAATACCCCGTTACCGATATTGGCCAGAGCGGCGGTACCGTTGATATCGGTACCGATATAATTGCCTTGGATGAGATTCCCGGTGGCACCAGTACCTGAAATCTCAATCCCATCCGAGTTATTACCCGAAATAACATTACGGGCTCCAGACGTTGTTCCGCCAACAGTATTACCGGGGGCATTATTAATAAAGATCCCATTACCCCCATTACTTAAAGCCACAGTACCGTTCACATTGACTCCGATAAGGTTTCCTCGAATCAGATTTCCCGTTGCATTGGTACTGAGGATTCTTATACCATCCGAGTTATTACCCGAAATAACGTTTCCTGCTCCGGTAGCAGTTCCTCCGATAACGTTATTGGAGACCCCATTGATAAATACTCCAGTTTGAGAGTTTCCTAAGCGGTTGGTGCCGTTACTATCGGTACCGATGAAGTTACCCTGGATCAAATTCCCACTGGTTCCGCTACCCGAGAGGGTAATTCCATGACTGGTATTACCGGAGATAATATTGCGGGCGGCTGAAGTTGTTCCACCGATAGTATTATTAGAGGCACTGGAGATCAGTATCCCCTCACTGGCATTACCCAGGGCACTACTACCTCCCAGGTTGGTCCCGATCAGGTTACCCTGAACCTGATTACCCGTTGCGCTATTACCGGAGATGGTAATACCTGTTGCGTTATTACCCGAGATGAGGTTACCGGCTCCTGCTGCAGTTCCACCGATGGTATTATTAAAAGCATTGGAGATCAGGACTCCATTACCGGTATTACTCAGGATAATAAGGCCGCTGATGTCGGTACCGATGAAGTTACCCTGGACTTGATTATTAGTCGCGCCGGTACCCGAGATTTCAATACCATCTGAATTGTTACCTGAGATGATATTACCGGCCCCAAGGGTTGTCCCACCGATGGTGTTATTGGAGGCATTGGAAATGAGAATGCCATTGGCGTTATTACCCAATGCGAGGCTACCATTGATATGGGTGCCGATGAAGTTACCTTGAACTTGATTGCCGGTTGCGCCGGTGCCCGAAATTTGAATTCCATTCAAGTTGTTACCGGAAAGTACGTTACCGGATCCTGACGTAGACCCACCAATGATATTATTGGCTACTCCGGAAATAAGAATCCCATTACCACTGTTACCCAAGGCAACGGTACCGGTGCTGTTGGTACCGATAAAATTACCCTGGACCCGGTTTCCTGTTGCGCCACTGCCGGAGATCTCAATGCCGTGGGAGTTATTACCTGAAATAAGGTTACCGGTTCCGGAGGTTGTCCCACCCAGGGTGTTGTTGGAAGCGCCGTTGATAAATATTCCATTTTGCAAATTACCCAGGTCCAGGGCACCGGTAAGATCGGTACCGATGAAGTTACCCTGTACGATATTGTTAGTTGCACCATTGCCGGAGATCTCGATGCCGTCTGAATTGTTACCTGAAATGAGGTTACCCGTGACCAGCGTGGTTCCACCGATGGTGTTATTGGAAACTCCATTGATGAAGATTCCATCTTTGGCGTTACCCATGGCGAGAACACCGGTAGCATTGACTCCGATAAAATTGCCCGTAATGGTGTTACCACCGTTGAAGGCCAGTGTAATTCCGTTCCCTCCAAATCGGTTGATGATCAACCCCTTTACAGTACTATTTCCAGCAGTAATCCGTAATCCATCCACTCCTGGCCCGGCATTGCTTCCATCTAATTCAATCAGAGGGGTGGTTATAAAACCAGGTTGTGTGGTTCCATCCAGGATGACCGGATTGGTGATCGTAGGCAGGGCCGATCCAGGCGTGATGGTTTGGATACCTATACCGGGGATGTTGAATTGAATGGTATCTGTGGCCAACGTACTGTTGGCTTGCTGAATGGCTGCACGTAGGGTACACTTCCCGGTTCCATCGTTACAAATCCCATCGGTTAAATTACTATCCCCTCCATCTCCTGTGGAATCGACCGTGAAAGTGGCGGCCAGGGCGGTATGATGAGAGATCATAATGCCTGCTATAACTGCCATTGCAAAGATAAATGTTTTGAGTTTTATCATAGATTTCCCCCTCTATCTGGAGAGCTTCTATCCAACGGCCCGATTTGTAGATCATCTTTGAAGGTATTTTTTATTAACGGCAGAATCAATCCAGCAGATTCTGTATTTGAGATCAGGTAAATCCTGTACTTTCTTCATCCCTACCGGATGGGATAGCATTTTTTGAGCAAACCGAGATCCCCTTTGATTTTAAAGATGGAAAAAAGGTGGGTAATATCAAATCGGTGTGGAAGTGTGGGAGATAAGTATAGGGTATAAAGAATAGAGGGGTTTTTCACCTAACCTCCTCTCCTGGCCCCACCCAGCCCCTCCTTCTCTCCCTTCCCGCATGCGGGGAGAGAAGGAATGGGACTTTTGAAAAGTATTGATAAATCACTTTTGGTGGGCACGAATCTAGGGCGTTTCTCTGGAACTCATCTTATCAAAAATATCAAAAAATTCTCGAAATACTCTAGAACTTAACAGCCCTGTCCCTCCAGGGGGGACTTCAGCAGCAGCAACCCCACGTCAGTCCCCCCTGGAGGGGGGGCCAGGGAGGGTGTTTCTTTTTCCACCTACTAAACGATCATGACCTATTGGATCGCCACAAAGCGTGAAAATCGTAGGGTGATTTTCGTAAGAAATGGATACGGATACGTTATTCAAATCTAACTTTACAAGGGAGTAGTACACTGTTACCTTAATTTTGACCTCATAAGGCTGCTTTCACTCCCCAACTCTCCTCACCCCCATCCCCCCTGGCCCTCCAGTGCCCCCTCTCCGTAGGGGCGGGAGGCCTCCCGCCCCTAC
>DATMBG010000007.1 GCA_035559535.1 Candidatus Limnocylindrales bacterium | reverse complement strand
GCGGAGTTGATCACACCGGTTGCGATGGAGAAGGAGTTGAGGTTTGCGATACGGGAAGGAGGGAAGACGGTAGGGGCTGGAGTGGTCAGTGATATTCTTGAGTAGAGAGAGTCAGGAGAAAAGATTCAGGAGAAAGAAAATTTATTTAAACGGACTCCTGAAAACTGCCTCCTGATTTCGGGATTATGCCGAATCAGAATATTCGAATCTGTTTAAAAGCTTATGATCATCAACTGCTGGATCAATCGGTAGTCGAGATTGTTAACACGGCCCAAAGTACCGGCTCAAGGGTGGTCGGCCCTATTCCTTTGCCTACAAAAATCAGTAGGTTTACAGTCCTTCGATCTCCCCATGTGGATAAAAAATCTCGGGAGCAATTTGAGATCAGAACCCATAAAAGAATTCTAGATATTCTTGAACCAACTCCCCAAACGGTGGATGCTTTAATGCGGTTGGATTTACCAGCAGGGGTCGATGTGAAAATCAAGTTATAAAAGAGTGTGGGCATATGGCAACAGGATCATTCTGTTGCCATATGCCCACACTCTTCTGCAGGAGTACCGGTGCCTACGATAAATATTGTAGATATTAACAATTCAAAAGTAGAGGAGAGGAACCTCAACCCGGAAGTCTTTGATGGGGAGATCAAAGAGCATGTGGTTCATGAGGTCGTTCGTGCCCAATTAGCCAATAGACGGCAAGGAACCGCCTCTACAAAGGGCAGATCGGAAGTAAGTGGGGGTGGACGGAAGCCTTGGAGACAGAAAGGAACCGGTCGCGCCAGGGCTGGAACTATTCGTTCCCCTCTCTGGCGAGGTGGGGGTGTCGTTTTCGGTCCCAAACCCAGGGATTATTCTTATTCTGTTCCCAAAAAAGTCCGAAGATCTGCCTTAAGATCTGTTTTAACCGCTAAATTGAGGGAATCTAAACTCCTCGTGGTAGACAGGTTTAACCTGGAGAAGCCCAAAACCAAAGAAATGTATAAGATTTTAAAGGGTTTAACAGGAAGCGAAGAACCCTCTGCCCTGTTGGCCCTTGGAGATTGGACAGAGTGGGTATGGAGGTCTGCACGGAATATCCCCGGTGTAGGGGTCGTGCGTGTGGAGCATCTAGACGTTTATACAGCTTTACGACATGATTATCTTATTTTAGATAAATCAGGCGTAGATTATTTGGAAGGGGCATTGGTACCATGAAAAAAGACGTGTATAGCATTATCAAACGACCACTTTTTTCGGAGAAAAATTCTCGCCTGAAAGCCAAATACAATAAATATGTCTTTGAGGTAGATCGAAACGCCAATAAAATTGAAATAAAAAAGGCCCTCGAAGAGATTTTTGCAGTCAAAGTGTTAAAAGTGAATACCATCAACGTTCTTGGCAAAGTGAGAAGGCGAGGTCGAACTTCTGGTAAACGACCGGATTGGAAGAAAGCGATTGCGACCTTAAGGGAAGGAGATAAAATCCCGATCTTAGAATAAGACTAGGAGTCAGAGATCAGAAGTCAGAAGTCTGGAGAAAACGATCTTAACTTCTGACTTCTGACTTCCTGCGATGGGTATTAAAACATATAAACCGACCTCACCGGGTATAAGATTTCGGACCGGTTATACGTTTGAAGAGATTACCAAGACAGAGCCTGAAAAGAAATTAATTAAGCCGCTTAAAAAAACGGGAGGAAGAAATAACGCCGGAAGAATTACCAGTCGTCATCGGGGTGGAGGTCATAAACGTTTTTATCGAATCATCGATTTTAAGCGAGATAAAATTGCTATTCCGGCGAAAGTAGCGGCCATTGAATACGATCCCAATAGATCTGCCAGAATTGCTTTACTCCATTACCTGGACGGAGAAAAGAGATATATCCTGGCTCCCTTAGGGCTGAAGGTAGGAGATACGGTGGTGGCCGGACCGGAGGCAGATATCAAAGTGGGTAATTGCCTTCCTTTAAGGAACATCCCCGTGGGAACGGATATCCATAATATCGAACTCAAAAAAGGTAGAGGCGGACAACTGGTTAGGAGTGCCGGAAATAGTGCTCAGATTATGGCCAAGGAAGGAGATTATGCCCAGGTAAAGCTTCCTTCAGGCGAGATTCGACTTATTCATCTGGATTGTTCGGCAACTATCGGAACCGTAGGTAATATAGAACATGAAAACATTAGCATTGGAAAAGCCGGCAGATCCAGATGGTTGGGAAGGCGACCCCGTGTTCGGGGAGTGGCCATGAATCCTGTAGACCATCCCATGGGGGGAGGAGAAGGAAAAACTTCTGGAGGTCGACATCCGGTCAGTCCTTGGGGTATGCCGACTAAAGGCTATAAAACTCGAAAGAAAAAACCTTCTGATAAATTAATTATAAAGCGCCGTAAATAAGGAAGATAAAAGTCAGAAGTCAGAAAATCCCTGGCTTCTGACTTCTATCTTCTGAAAATATGCCCCGTTCAGTTAAGAAAGGTCCTTTCGTAGATGAAAGCCTGTTGAGAAAAGTAAGAAAAATGGCTCAAACCGGGGAAAGAAAGCCCATTCGGACCTGGTCCCGGCGTTCTACCATTATTCCTGAATTCGTAGGTCATTATTTTGCCGTTCATAACGGTAAAAAGTTTATTCCGGTGTTTATAACCGAAAATATGGTGGGACATAAACTGGGTGAGTTTGCACCCACCAGAACCTATCGAGGACACGGGAAAAGTGAGAAAACAACCACGGTAAAGAAAGCCGGAGAAAGGACAGAAAAATAAGCTAGGGTGCCTGAAGTGAGCTAGAAAACCTGAAATGACAAGCCATAAAAACTTTAAACCGTCTAGCTCACTTTAGAACACTTAAACAGATGTGGTAGCCAAAGCCGTAGGACGATACATTCGGGTTTCACCTCAAAAAGCCAGACTCGTCATCGATCTCATCCGGGGTAAACCGGTAGAAGAAGCCCTGAATATCCTGGAATATTCCCCGAAAGCGGTTGCTCGTACCATTGCTAAAATTTTACGCTCGGCTATTGCTAACGCAGAAGAAAATTCTGAAGCCGACGTGGATGCCCTCTACATTAGTCAGGCTTTTGCAGATGATGGCCCAACCCAGCGAAGGTATTTACCAAGGGCTATGGGGCGTGCAACGCCAATTCGAAAGAGATCCAGCCATATTACCATTATTTTAGATGAAAAACCAAAGGAATAATTAGTGTTCATTGTCGATCGTCCAGGAGGGACTAAAATCTAATGGACGATCAACAATCAACAAGGAGGGAGGTAATGCTTGGGACAAAAAGTTAATCCAATAGGTTTAAGATTAGGAATTATTAAGACTTGGAACTCTAAATGGTATGCGGAGAAGAATTATGCAGATCTGCTCCATGAAGACTTGAAAATCCGAAATTTTGTCAAAGACAAATTATCCCATGCCGGGATTTCTAAAGTTGAAATCGAGCGGGCTGCTGAGAAGACTACCGTAAATATTCATACTGCACGCCCCGGAATTATCATCGGTCGGAAAGGTGCAGAGGTCGATAAATTGAAGAAAAGTCTGCAAGCCCTTACCGGTAAACAAATCCAGGTCAATATCTATGAAGTTAGAAGAGCAGAGCTTGATGCTCAATTAGTGGCTGAAAATATAGCTCTTCAACTGGAAAGAAGAGTTTCGTTTCGCCGTGCCATGAAAAGAAGTGTATCGTCGGCTATGCGCTTGGGGGCTTATGGCATCAAGGTTTCCTGTAGTGGTCGGTTAGATGGTTCGGAAATGGCCAGAACCGAATGGTATCGAGAGGGGAGAGTTCCTCTACATACTTTACGGGCTGATATCGATTATGGTTTTTCACAAGCCCTGACCACTTATGGATTGATAGGGGTCAAGGTTTGGATTTTTAAAGGAGAAGTTCTTTCGAGGAATAATCAGTCCAAGGAACAAAATCAACAGGTTCAACAAGGTCAGTCCGGTCAACAAAGTCAGTCCGGTCAAAAAACTCTTCAACAACCCGCTAAGGTTTAGGGTTGGTAAATAGCTTAACCTGAAAACTTCAAAGGAGTCTTAGCTATGTTAATGCCTAAAAAGGTAAAATATCGAAAGCAACAACGGGGAAGGATGAAGGGTAAAGCTTATCGAGGTTCTACGCTTAATTTTGGTCAATTTGGTCTGCAGGCTTTAGAACCCGGTTATATTACAGATCGCCAGATCGAAGCAGCCCGTATTGCTATCACACGAAAAGTAAAAAGAAGTGGAAGAATGTGGATACGTATTTTTCCAGATAAACCTGTCACCTCGAAGCCTACGGAAACTCGAATGGGTAAAGGAAAAGGAGCTCTGGATCATTGGGTAGCTGTGGTTAAGCCTGGTCGTATCATTTATGAGATGGATGGCATTCCTGAAGAACTCGCCAGAGATGCTCTACGCCTAGCTGCCCACAAGCTTCCTATTAAAACCAAATTTGTGGTACGGTAAGAAAGGAGTAAGCGGTGAAAGCGCGAGAACTGAGAGAATTAACGGACGAAGAACTAAAAGAACGGGAAAGGGACTTACGAGAAGAACTCTTTAATTTGAGATTTCAGATTGCAACCAATCAGGCTGAAAATCCACAAATTATCAGAAACGTTCGACGGGATCTTGCAAGAGTGTTGACCATTATTCGGGAAAGGGAGCTGGCGGCGGAGAAAGAGACCAGGGGAAAGGCCTAAAGGGTCTTTTAAGTGCCTGAAGTTTTTAAGGGTCGAAACTGCTTAAAGTGAACTAAAGTAAAAAAACCTTTTAGCTCACTTTAAGTATGCTAAGCTCTTCCAAAGATGGAAAAACCAGGGAGAAGGAAGGTAAGACAGGGAGTTGTGGTCAGTAATAAAATGATGAAGACGGTGGTCGTTGAGGTGACTAGATTTATTCAACACCCCAGATATAATAAAACGATCAAAAGATCGAAAAAGTTTAAAGCCCATGATGAGGAGAATAAATGCTCCATAGGAGATATTGTTGAGATATGGGAGACGAGGCCACTCAGTAAAGAGAAACGGTGGCGCGTAGTTAAAATTCTAAAGAAAGCTCAATTAACGGAACAGGAGGGTGAAGGAGATGATACAACCACAGACAAGACTTGAAGTTGCAGATAATTCCGGAGCCAAAGAGATTATGTGCATTCGGATTATGGAAAGTTCAAATAAGAAATATGGATATGTCGGAGATGTGATTATGGCCGCTGTTAAAGAGGCTTCTCCAGGGGGTTCTGTAAAAAAAGGTGACGTGGTGAAGGCGGTCGTTGTCCGGGTAGCTAAAGAAATGAGAAGGAAAGATGGATCTTATATTAAGTTTGATAAAAATGCGGCAGTACTCTTAACCCCCCAAAATGAACCCATGGGAACCAGAATCTTTGGTCCGGTAGCCCGAGAACTCCGGGATAAAGAATTTACCAAAATATTGTCCCTGGCTCCGGAAGTCATTTAAAAGAGAAGTATGGGCGTATGGGCGTGAGAAAAACTATCTATACCTTACTTTCCACAGACCCACACCCTATACACCCATACAGGTGGTTATGCCTAGGATCAAATTTCATGTCAGAAAAGGAGATACGGTTACTGTTATTGCCGGAAAAGAAAAAGGTAAAACGGGTAAGATTTTAAGAACGATCCCTAAAAAAGGAAAAGTGATTGTGGAAAAAGTTAACCTGATTAAAAAGCACCTTAAAAAAAGAGCACAGGGGCAAGGGGGTGGTATTGTGGAGATGGAAGGAGGTATTCACGTCTCCAATGTAATGCTCAATTGCCCAAATTGTAAAAAACCTACCCGTATTGGGAAAACCCGATTAGAAGACGGCCGTAATGTCAGAACATGCAAGAAGTGTGGAGAGATTATTGATAAGTAGGGCAGAAGGGTGCTTTACCCCGAAAGGGGAATAACGTCTCGCCCTACCATTGACTTTCATGAAATCACGATTGGAAAGAAAATATCGGGAAGTTGTAATTCCAAATTTGATGAAGCAATTTGGATATAAAAACGTGATGCAGGTACCCAGATTAGAAAAAATTGTGGTAAACATGGGGTTGGGAGAAGCGGTTTCAGATATTAAAGTTCTGGATGCTGCGGCAGAGGAGTTAGCGGCTATTACCGGTCAGAAACCGGTCATAAGACGGGCTAAAAAGTCCATAGCCAGTTTTAAGCTAAGGGCCGGTATGCCCATCGGATGTATGGTAACCTTACGCAAGCAGCGTATGTATGAGTTTCTGGATAGATTGGTGAATGTAGCTCTTCCCCGGGTTAGAGATTTCAAAGGAGTTTCTCCCAAATCCTTCGATGGAAGAGGAAATTACACCTTGGGTCTTCGGGAACAAATTATATTTCCTGAAATAAATTACGATAAAGTGGATAAAATCAGGGGACTTAATGTAGCCATTGTTACGACGGCTAAAACCGATGAAGAGGGAAAAGCTCTTCTCGCAGAGCTGGGTATGCCCTTCAGGCAATAAATAAATAAGAGGTGTCTAACAGGCTAAGAGATCTAAGGGGTCTAAAGTTTCCTTTAACTTTAGACCCTTTAGGCCCCTTAGCTCCTAAGATTTAGGGAAAATACTGTGGCAAGAACAGCATCTATTGCAAAAGCCAAAAAGAAACCAAAATTTAGTTCAAGACAGAGGAATCGCTGCCTGATATGCGGCAGACCTCGGGGTTATATCCGAAAGTTTAAAATGTGTCGTATTTGTTTCAGAACCCTGGCCTCAAAGGGAGAGATACCTGGGGTTATCAAAGCGAGCTGGTAGAAGCAAAAGGCAAGAGGTAAGAAAGGGAACCCTGTTGCTTCTTGCCTCTGGCTTCTCGATGGGTTAAGATGGCCACTACAGATCCTATTGCCGATATGTTAACGCGAATCCGAAACGCCAATCTGGTCTATAAACCTTATACCGATGTGCCCTCATCTAAATTAAAAGGTGAAATAGCCAGATTGCTTAAGAGAGAAGGATTCATTCGTGGATATAAAATGGTTGGAAATGCTCTACGAATTTATCTAAAATACACTCCCGAGGGGAAAAGGGTTATCACAAATCTACAACGGGTAAGTAAACCAGGGTGCAGGGTTTATAAACGAAAAGATGCCATTCCTCGAGTGCTGGGAGGGTTAGGGATCGCCATCCTTTCTACTTCTAAAGGTATTTTGACAGATAAAGAATCCCGCTTAATGGGAGTTGGCGGCGAGGTGCTATGCTACGTATGGTAGCCTTCACCGAACAGGGAATTATTAACCACAAGCCATAAACCAGGCTGAATAGTTTACGGCTTGTGGTTGATTGTTAATCATGTCCAGAGTCGGTAAAAAGCCTATTGAGTTGCCTAAAAATGTTAAGGTTACAGTAGAGGATTCCCTCTGTAGGGTAGAAGGACCTCTGGGTAAATTGGAATATCGAATCCCCAACGGTATCAAGGTAGTCCATCAGAATGGGCAACTCCTGGTTACAAGGGAATCTGATGAGAAACGCTATCGTTCTCTTCATGGATTATCCAGAACCTTAATAGCCAACATGGTTACCGGGGTTACCCAGGGATTTAGTAAGGGGTTAGAAATTGAGGGAATCGGTTATCGTGCAAAGGTTGAAGGAAGAGTACTTACTTTAAATGTAGGGTATTCCCATCCTGTCAATTACCCTATTCCAGATGGAGTTACCATTGAGGTCCGAGATAATACGAAGATACTGGTGAAAGGCGCTGATAAACAACAGGTTGGTCAGGTAGCCGCAGAAATTCGGAATATTAAGAAACCGGAACCTTATAAAGGTAAAGGAATTCGATACGAAGGTGAACGTATTCGCCGTAAGGTTGGAAAAGCCGGTGCTTAAAAAACGGTAAGTGGTAAATAGTAAGTCGTGAATCATTTTCTTTACCTTGCTATTTGCTACTTATGACTTATTCTTACTTACCATGCCACAGTTGACTAAAGAGGAACATAGAAAAAAACGGCATAAGCGGGTTAGAAAAAAAGTAAAAGGAACTTCAGAGCGTCCCAGGTTGAGTGTTTTTAGAAGTGCTCGGAATATGTATGCTCAAATTATCGATGATGAAAAGGGTCATACGTTACTGGGTCTTTCGACCTTAAGTTCTGAAATTAAAGAAAGTGTTAAAAATGGCGGTAATATTGAAGCTGCTAAGGTTTTGGGCCGGATACTGGCTCAAAAAGCTTTAGAAAAAAATATCAAAGCCGTTGTCTTTGATAGAGGCGGTTATAAATTTCATGGCCGGGTTAAAGCACTGGCTACCGCAGCCCGTGAAGGTGGTTTACAGTTTTAATTCCTGCATGGCCCGAGAATTCTTAGAATTCTCGGACTCCATGGGTAGGGAAAGGAGATGTAGGTGGCGCGGATCGATGTAAAAGAATTAGAGTTAACCGATAGGGTGGTTCATATCAGTCGGGTTGCGAAAGTGGTAAAAGGGGGAAGGCGATTTAGCTTCAGCGCCTTGGTAGTAGTAGGGAACCGTAATGGTTATGTGGGATATGGTTTGGGAAAAGCCAATGAAGTCCCCGAAGCAATCCGGAAGGGTATAGAAAATGCCAAGAAAAACCTGATAAAGATTCCCCTGAAAGGGGCGACAATTCCTCATCAGGTTCTCGGAAAATATGGAGCCAGTCAGGTATTTTTAAAACCTGCTTCTCGAGGAACCGGGGTCATCGCAGGGGGTGCTGTTCGGGCTGTGGTAGAATCTGCCGGTATCCAGGATATTTTGACTAAGGCCATCGGTTCTACCAATCCTCATAATGTTGTGAAAGCCACTATAAAAGCCTTGGAGAGCTTAAAAGATCCTTTGTTGGTGGCTGAATATAGATCTACTAAACCTGTTCAACAAGGAGAAGAAAAAGAAGTAGAGGCGTAATTATGGCACGACTGATTACCATCAAACTTGCTAAAAGCCCTATTGGCACCATCAGGAAACATCGGGAAACTCTTCGGGGCCTGGGCTTAACGAAAACCAATAAAGTGGTAGTTCGCAAAGATACTCCCGAAATCCGAGGGATGCTGAGACAGGTGATGTATCTTATAAAAATTTTAAAAGTTGAAGAGGTTCCAGACACTGAAGGCTAAAGGCGGAAGGCTAAAGGATGAATAAACGTTGCTTTTCATCCTTTACCCTTCACCCTTTCTTTCAATACATGAAGTTACACGAGTTAAAGCCCGCGAAGGGCTCTAGAAAAAAGAAAAAACGGGTAGGCCGTGGCCCCGGCTCGGGACACGGCAAGACTTCCGGCAGAGGACATAAAGGACAGAAAGCCCGTTCAGGTAGCAGACTTAAACCTCAATTTGAAGGCGGACAAATGCCCCTGCAACGTCGTATTCCTAAACGGGGATTTACCAACATATTTAAGAAAGTATATAGCATTATTAACATCGGTCGCTTAAATGAAGTCTTTGAGGAAGGGAGTGTGATCACACCAGACCTGTTAATCCAGCGCGGTCTTATAAAAAATGATAAATACGAGATTAAAATTCTCGGGGATGGGGATCTCACCAAACGGTTGACGATCCAGGCCCATGCTTTTAGTAAGTCTGCTTTAGAAAAAATTAAAACAGCCGGTGGAGAAGCAGTTCAATTAACCAATCACAAGGGACAATTAACAATAAACAATTAATTGTTTATTGTTGTTGTTCATTGTTCAACAGAGAGGGTATACCCCTTGTTACAGGTAGTCCAAAACATATTTAAAGTACCTGAGCTAAAGCGAAGGATTTTAATTACGTTAGCTCTTTTGGTCGTTTATCGAATTGGCTCCCATATTCCAACTCCGGGCATCGATGGGGTGGCTTTAAGTGAATTCTTTGCCAGGCAAAAAGATACAATCTTAGGATTTGTAGATATGTTCTCGGGAGGAGCACTGGGAAGGCTAACAATCTTTGCTTTAGGGATTATGCCGTATATCAGTGCTTCTATTATTCTTCAGCTTTTAACGGTAGTTGTACCCTATTTGGAAAGGCTGGCTAAGGAAGGTGAACAGGGAAGGAAAAAGATCACCCAGTATACCCGATATGGAACGGTGGTTCTAAGTGCTATCCAGGCCCTAGGAATCAGCTTTGGTTTAGAAGGAATGCATAGCCAGGGTGGAGCTCCTGTGGTTCCTTATCCTGGTTGGAGCTTCCGGTTCGTAACGGTTCTTACACTCACAGCCGGTACGGCATTCCTTATGTGGCTTGGGGAACAAATCACGGAACGGGGAATTGGAAATGGCATTTCGCTCATCATTTTTGCAGGTATCGTCGATAGACTTCCTTCCGCAATATTCTTAACGATCGAGCGGATCCAGATCGGAGAGATGAAAATTTTTTCTATCCTGGGAATTTTAGTACTTATCATTTTTGTGGTAGCAGCCGTGGTCGTGATGCAACAAGCGGTAAGAAAAATACCTGTTCAATATGCCAAACGCGTCGTTGGGAGAAAAATCTACGGGGGTCAGAATACCCATATTCCTCTCCGTGTAAATACCCCGGGCGTTATTCCCGTTATCTTTGCTTCGTCCATCATTGTATTTCCGGCAACGATAGCTCGATTTATTAAACATCCCTGGACCCAGGCCATCGCAGAGAATCTATCTCCCGGTCATATGCTCCACACCGTTCTATATGCAGCCTTTATCATTTTCTTCTGCTACTTCTATACGGCCATCATTTTTAATCCAACCGATCTGGCAGATAATATGAAAAAGTATGGAGGTTTTATTCCAGGCGTGCGACCTGGAAAGAAAACCGCCCTGTATATTGATTCGGTACTTACGCGAATTACTTTAGCCGGAGCTATCTTCCTGGCCTTGATTGCCATACTTCCTGAACTTCTGATAACAACCATGAATGTTCCTTTCTTCTTTGGAGGTACGGCCCTTTTAATCGTTGTAGGTGTTGCCCTGGATACCGTACAGCAAATCGAGTCCCATCTCTTGACTCGGCATTATGAAGGTTTTATGAAAAAAGGAAGGCTTCGAGGAAGAAGGTAGGAGGACTATCCGTGGTCCATTGTCTGTTGTCCGTTGTCCGTTGTCTGTAGAGAAGTCATAGGTAACGTCTTTACTAAACAATAGGCAGCGGGCGGCCGTTAAATGAACCTAATTTTCATGGGCCCCCCGGGAGCCGGTAAAGGGACACAGGCCAAATTATTTTCCAAAACCTATAACATACCTCAAATCTCTACCGGAGATATTTTAAGACAAGCCGTCAAAGAAGGGACTCCTCTTGGAAAAAAAGCCCAAATTTATTTGGAAAAGGGAGAACTGGTTCCAGATGAAATTATGATCGGTATCATTAAAGATCGGCTTCAAGAGGTGGATTGCCAGAAAGGATGGCTGATGGATGGGTTTCCGAGGACTATCTGGCAAGCTGTGGCTCTGGATGAGATTCTCAGGCAGAGAGGTCTCTATCTAGATGCCGTGATTAATATTTATCTCCAGGAAGAAGAACTTATCAAAAGAGTCTCCGGCAGAAGGGTATGTCGGAATTGTGGAGAAACCTTTCACGTAATTTTTAACCCTCCCCTACAAGAAGGAGTTTGTGATAAGTGTGGAGGCCCTTTATACCAGCGAGAGGACGATAAGGAAGAAACGGTAAGGAAACGGTTGGAGGTCTATCGCGCCCGGACTAAACCTTTGATAGAATATTACTGGGAAAAAAGCGCCTTGATCTCCATAGACGGAGGGGCACGGACCATAGAAGATGTTTTCAAAAGTATCCAGGATGCCATATTTTCAAAAATAAAAAAGGAAGGGTAGTTGAAAAATGGGAGTTATTTTAAAATCTCGTGAAGAGATAAATAAAATTAAGGTAAGTTGCCGACTTGTTGCTGAATTATTAAAAGAGTTAATAAAATTAGTTGCCCCGGGAATAACGACCGCGGAGTTAGATGCCTTTGCCCAAGACTGGCTGAAGAAAAGAAAGGCTAAATCGGCTTTTAAGGGGTATCGAAACTATCCAGCTTATATCTGTACGTCGGTTAATGAACAGGTGGTCCATGGAATTCCTTCCTCTCGAAAACTTAAATCGGGAGATATTATAGGTCTCGATGTAGGCGTGGTTGTTGATAATTACTATGGAGATGCTGCTCTGACAGTTCCAGTTGGAAGAATCTCTCCAGAGGCTGAGAGACTTCTTCAAGTCACCCAGGAAGCCCTCTACAAAGGGATTGAACAGGCTTACCCCGGGAATCGGTTAGGAGATATTTCTTATGCCGTTCAATCCCACGTCGAAAAGAACTCCTTCTCGGTGGTAAGGGATTTTGTAGGACATGGAATAGGTAGAAAACTCCATGAAGACCCTCAAGTCCCTAATTTTGGTACACCGGGTAAAGGAGAACGGCTGAGAGTCGGGATGGTATTGGCCATAGAGCCCATGGTAAACATGGGAGGTCCAGAAGTTGAAATATTAGAAGATAAATGGACGGCTGTCACGCAAGATAGAAGTTTATCCGCCCACTTTGAACATTCCATTGCGATTACAGAAAATGGGCCTGAAATATTGACGAATCTGGATTAAAAAATTATATTGCTATATCACCCTATTCAGTAGTTATCTCGATCTATCTTATATTATTTAAAGGATTTGATAAGCAAACAAATTTATGCCAAAAGAAGAAGCCATACAGGTGGAAGGGACGGTGGTAGAACCGCTCCCCAACGCTATGTTCCGGGTTGAACTGGATAACGGACATAAAGTTTTAGCCCATATTTCGGGTAAAATGCGTAAACACTTTATTCGAATATTACCTGGAGATAAAGTGACCGTTGAACTTTCTCCCTATGATTTAACCCGGGGACGAATTATTTATCGACATAAATAGGTAAACTGTCTGGACACCAAGGACGCCAGGGGCAAAGGCTGGAACAGATCCAGAGACCTGGGGAGAAAAAGAGTTCAAGCAACCATCTGACGGTAGTGCTTACTGTTTGACGTTCTTGGTGTCCAGACGGTTTCAGATTATGAAAGTTCGAGCTTCCGTAAAAAAAATCTGTGATAAATGCAAGATTGTCAAACGAAAAGGTGTCGTAAGGGTCATTTGTGAGAACCCTCGGCATAAACAAAAACAGGGGTGAAAAATTTCTTAGAGGCAAGAGGCCAGAGGTCAGAGACCGGCGTCCGGTCTCAAGTCTCAAGTCTCAAGCCCCAAAGTTAAGGAGAGGTTATAACTTTGGCACGCATAGCCGGGATTGATCTACCGAAGAATAAAAGAGTAGAAATCGGTTTGACCTATATTTATGGGATCGGTCGTCCTTCTGCACAAAAAATTTTAAAAGAAGCCGGAATTGATTTTAATAAAAAGGTCGGTGAGTTAAGCGACGAAGAAGTCGTTACGCTGAGAAAAATAATCGATGAAAAATATAAAGTAGAAGGGGACTTACGCAGGGAAGTCGCTATGAATATAAAACGCCTCATGGATATCGGTTGTTATCGAGGTTTACGTCACCGACGAGGACTTCCGGTTCGTGGTCAGAGGACGAGTACCAATGCAAGAACCCGCAAAGGACCCCGACGAACTATTGGAGGTAAGCGTAAACAGCTCAAAAAGAAATAATAGAAGATGGAATACGTAAGGCGTAATGAATGAGTTCAGAAAGTAGGATCTAGAAAGCCCTACAGATTACGCTTTGCGTAGTACCCTAAGTATGGGAAAAAAAGGGGCCAAAAAGAAAAAAAGGGAATTAAAAAATATCGAGAAGGGTATTGCCCATATTCAGAGTAGTTTTAATAATACCATTGTTACCATTACCGATTTAGAGGGGAATGTTATCACCTGGTCAAGTGCCGGCAGTTTAGGATATAAGGGATCTCGAAAAAATACCCCTTTTGCTGCCCAGATGGCAGCTCGAGATTGTGGAAAAAAAGCCCTCGACCTGGGGATGCGCCAGGTAGAAGTTTATGTAAAAGGGCCTGGAGCCGGAAGGGAAGCGGCCATAAGATCCTTACAGGCTGTGGGATTGGAAGTTAAAGCCATCAAGGATGTAACACCGATTCCTCATAATGGTTGCAGGCCCCCTAAAAGACGACGTGTTTAAAAAAGTAATGGGTAGCAAGCCGTAGACCGTGGGTAGGAAAAGACAATTCACGATCTAGGGCCTGTTACCTATTGCCTATTCAGTTTCGGAGGAAGGAGTGGCACGTTATACCGGTCCTGTATGTAAGCTTTGTAGAGCGGAAGGAATGAAGCTCTATCTAAAGGGAGAACGCTGTTTTACCGATAAGTGTCCCATAGAAAGGCGAAATTATCCACCAGGTCAGCACGGACAACGCCGATCTAAGGTATCTGATTACGGGATTCGCTTGCGTGAAAAACAGAAAGTGAAAAGGATTTACGGGGTTTTAGAAAAACAATTTAGACGTTATTTCCAAAAAGCGGCCAAACAAAAGGGAGTTACCGGAGCTGCTTTATTGATCTCCTTAGAACGGCGTCTGGACAACGTGGTTCATCGCCTGGGGTTTGCAAGCTCTATTAAAGAAGCCAGACAACTTGTCCGACATCGCCACATTCTGGTTAATGGTAAACTGGTGGATATTCCGTCTTATCAAGTTTCTAAGGGGGATGTAATCGAGGTAAAGGCTAAAAGTCGAGAAAATGTAAGAATTAAAGAGTCCTTAACCGCTGCTCAACGTCGGGGTATTCCACCCTGGCTGTCCTTAGATGCAGCTAATTTTAAAGGAACGGTTGTTGAGTTACCCAAACGGGAAGATATTTCTCCTCAAATCCAGGAACAGTTGATTGTCGAGCTGTATTCTAAATAAAAGGTCAGAAGTCAGAAGTCAGAAAGTTTGTAAAGATCACTCTGACTCCTGAATTCGGTTGAATATGCGGCATAGAAAAAAAGTCAAAAAGCTAGGGAGGACGGCCAGTCATCGGAGAGCTCTGCTTCGTAATCTGGTTACCGAGCTGTTTCGGCATGAGAGAATTACTACCACGCTCCCAAAGGCTAAAGCCATGCGCCGTTTTGCAGAGCATATGATTACCTTTGCCAAACGTGGAACCCTCCATGCCCGAAGGCAGGTTCTCCAGTTTATCCAGGATAAAAAAGTTGTTCGAAAATTGTTTGATACCCTTGCAGCGAGATATGCCGAAAGAAACGGTGGCTATACCCGGGTTATTAAGTTATCTAAATATCGGGTCGGGGATGCAGCCCCCATGGCGGTTATTGAACTGGTCGACGCGGAAATAGCCGCCAAGCCTGCGAAAGAAGAGAGTAAGGGAACATAAAGTCGATTTTCCTCCTTCAATCCTTGACTTTCTGTCTGACCATTCTAAAGAACCCGGTTTCTTAAAAAGAAACCGGGTTTTCCAAACGAAAGAACTTGACTTATCTCCTCAGATCATCCATAGTGAATACGCTATGGATAAGTATCTCATCGAACTTTACATTTTCCTCTTAGGAACCTTAGTCGGTAGCTTTCTCAACGTTTGCATTTATCGAATCCCAAGGAAAAAATCTATCGTCCTTCCGCGCTCTACCTGTCCCCATTGCAATAATCGTATAAAACCCCAGGATAATATTCCCATCCTCAGTTATATTCTTCTGGGTGGAAAGTGTCGATTTTGTAAGAAACCTATATCCCTTCGATATCCCATGGTCGAGTTCTTAACAGGTTTCCTATTCTGGCTAACCTTCCATACCTTTGGTTTCACCCCTGCGGCTTTCTCTTATTTGGTTTTCTTATCGGCTCTAATTGCCATTGCTTTCATCGATATAGAACATCAAATTATTCCCGATGTCATCTCGTTACCCGGCATTGTCGTAGGACTTTTACTGGCCTGGCTAACCCTTCCACTTTCCGTGTTACAGTCTTTAATAGGCGCTTTAGTCGGAGGAGGGGTTATTTACCTGGTTGGCTTTATAAGCCTGGCTGTTTTGGGAAAGGAAGGTATGGGTGGCGGCGATATTAAATTAATGGCCATGATAGGTACTTTTTTAGGCTGGAAAAATACCCTCTTGACCATCTTTTTGGGATCGGTAACCGGTTCTCTGATCGGAGTCAGTTTAATCCTCCTTAAGAAAAAAAAGAGAGACGATTATATTCCCTTTGGTCCATTTCTGGTTTTAGGGGCTATCGTCTCTCTTTTTCTGGGGAATCGAATTATCAACTGGTACTTCCGTATCGGAGATCTTACGACTCTCCATCAGACTCTTGCTTCTCCGAAGTTGTCTCTTCCCATTCTACTATCCGTATTTTTCCCTCAATGATCTCTTCCAGGACCTTATTAAAAATGGAATTATATTTTTCCCCTGCAAGGGGAGCTGCCCCTTCTTCGATCTGGTGAATTCGCTTTGCGATAAGATGCACTAGAAGATAACGATTGGGAACTTGATCAATGACTTTAGAAAGAAGGTTGAGTCGAAACATAGTTACTTCTCCTTTTTTTCCAATAAGGCCCCAATATGCCCCATAATTTCTTGAGAGATTTCTAAAAGTCTTGCCTTATTGGGGTTTTCCTCCTTCTTAAAAATAAGAGGAGGACCAAAGCGAATGGTTATACGTTTGGGACGAGGAAATCTAAGATGAGGACCATAGGCCTCAAAACCCCCGATAATTCCCGCAGGTATTACAGGTGCCTCAGTTTTTAAGGCCAGCATCGCAATTCCCGGCATAGGCCGCATCAGTTTATTATCCTGGGTGCGGCCCCCTTCCGGGAAAATGCACAACAGCTTACCCTCTTCCAGAACCTGTAAACTTTCTTTTAAAGATTCTGCATTCACACGGCCCTGTCTAATAGGGATACAGGGCAGGCGTTTAAAGAGCCAATGAAACCAGGGATGGTAATAATGCTCGTGTAACATAATAAAGTGGAGCATTCTTGGCGTTACGGCGGCTATTAAAGGAGGATCCGCATAACTCACATGGTTCGGTGCAATAATCCCGGGACCCTCTTTAGGGATATATTCGGTACCGATTCCTGTTAAACGGAAATATACTTTAAATAAGAGATAACCTATGGGCCTTAAAGGCATATACGAAATAGTCCTGGCTTTTTTTTTCATACGCCTTCTCTAGTCTGTTAAGAGCATAGCTGTCGATAACATTCTACCTGTTCTCTTTCCATCTCTCCGGTAGGAAAAGAAGAGGTCTGGACGACAGTAGGTGCAATAATTTAATATGGAGATATTTTCTTCACGGACTCCACATCTGATTAATTGCTGACGGTTGGCTTGTGCAAGATCTAACAACCATGTAGGATCTCTCTTTTGAATCATAAGACAATCTGCATAAGAAAAAGTTGCCTTAAAAGGCTCTACCACCGTTCTATCGACTTCATAACAACAGCCACGAATCGATGGACCTATGACAACCCGACAGTCTTTGGGGTGAGTACGAAAAGTAACCCTCATGGCCTGTAGCGTGGCCTCGGTAACTTTCCTGAGGGTCCCGCGCCATCCAGCATGGATGACTCCAATCGCCCGTTGAACTGGATCCCATACGATTAAAGGAACGCAATCGGCGGTTAATACGGTTAAGGGAATTCCCATTTGATTGGTTATCAAGGCATCACAGGCTTCTTGACTTGCCCTTTTCTTGAGCGCTTCATAATCTATCACCTGCTTATCGATGGAGAAAACCTGGTTCCCATGAACCTGTTTGGTAAGGAAAATCTTCCTTGGATCAATTCCCAGGGAACTAAAGAAAATTTCCCGATTTTTAATGACCCGTTCTGGTGCGTCTCCCCCACTAAAACCCAGATTAAGGGTATCAAAGGGATACGGGCTTATGCCTTTAAGTCGGGTACTGAACCCATGAATAAGGTTTTTGGAGGTAAGGACTTGGGTATCTTTAACGAAAGGTAACAAGGTACAGCCAAAACCTGGATCACTTGTTAAACTGACCCTCTAATCCAGAAAATTATTATCCCATGAATAATTTACACAAAATTCCCTCTTCCGGACAAGTTCTTTAAAGGTTTGGTTAGTAAATAATTTAAGTAAAATTCCCCTTAGGGACAAGAGGCCTCAGCAATCTCTGGATAGTCCCTGGAGTCTGGAGGAGGAAGATTCGAAAAGCTAGAAGGATAAGCCGGACAAATCGGGCGTCCATAAGGATCTCCTAAGTTGCGTGGATAACTGGGAAGATAAGGAGGAAGATAGCCCCGGGGATAGTCCAGGCGATAACCCGGGGGATAACCCGGATGATATTCAGGCTTTGGGTTAGTTAAAGGGACCAGGCGTATCGGTTTATGGGTTAAATTGGATTTTGGTTCGATCTGGATAACCCCTTGTCCAGATTCAGGAGTGGATTCAGGAGCCGTTACATTCACCAGTTTAGGTGGATGGGTAAGGGCTTTACGTGGAGATATACCCGGATAGAGAGTGGGATACTGAGTTACAGGATAAGGAGATGTGGAGGGAGGTTCATAGGGGCTGGAAGGTGCTAGCTGATCGGAAGCCGAATAATCCCAATCGGAGAACCCATTTTGAGGTACTTCTGAGGTATTTTGTGAAGAACTCACTCTAGGACTTTGAAAAACATCAAAGGGAGGAGTGGCACAAGATGCTAACACGAAGAGGGTCAACATAGTCCCTATATAGAGAAGAAGAGAAGAAAATCCTTTCATATAAGAAAGTAGGTAGTAAGTAACCCGTAGTAAAAAGGTATCCCCTCTTTTACCACTCTTTATTGTTGAAAGTGCGGGCATCCTTGCCCGCAGATCCTAATGGGTAGTAAAAAGGTTTTCACTCTTTACCACTACTTACTCCCTACGGATTAAACTAATCCGCTTTTTTCCGGATGAAGGTTGGGATATCCAGATCATTCTCCACGACGAAATCACCGCTAACAGGCTCTAGCCGTTTCTTAGGAATTCCACCAGAAGATTTTTTGCGTGCATGGCTGGTATCCAGATACTTGTAGGGAAGTTTTTCAGATCCCAACTGTCGCTCTATTTTTTCACGTTCTACTTTCTCTTTTGCATCAAATCCTGTAGCGATGACGGTAATTCGGATTTCATCGGTGAGGGTTTCATCGATCACGGCGCCAAAGATAATATTGGCTTCTGGATGAGCAGCTTCTTGAATGATAGAAGCCGCCTCGCTCACTTCATGGAGGCCGAGATTTTTACCACCGGTAATATTAATCAGGACTCCTCTTGCCCCATCAATGGTTATATCGTCCAGCAGAGGGCTAGAAATAGCCTTTTGGGCGGCGTCGATGGCGCGTTGTTCTCCGGTAGCTACGGCAGTTCCCATGAGGGCTACGCCCATATTGGACATGATCGTTTTAACATCGGCAAAATCCAGGTTAATAAGGCCGGGTACCGTAATAAGATCCGAAATTCCTTGTACAGCCTGCTTAAGCACCTCGTCGGCCTGTGCAAAGGCATCCAGGATGCTGGTCTGTTTTCCGACTACATTCAGCAGACGCTGATTGGGGATGGTAATAAGAGTGTCTACGACCTCGTTTAGCTCTGCAATCCCAGCCTCCGCCTGTCTGGCGCGAAAACTTCCTTCAAATAAAAAAGGCTTTGTGACCACCGCAACGGTCAAAGCACCCAGTTCTTTTGCCTTTGCTGCAATGATAGGAGAAGCTCCGGTTCCTGTGCCCCCCCCCATGCCCGCTGTAATGAATACCATATCGGCATCCCCTACCATTTCTGCCAATAAATCTTCATCTTCAAGGGCTGCGTTTTTACCTATTAAAGGATCTGAACCAGCTCCCAGTCCTTTGGTTAATTTTGCACCCAATTGATATTTCTTAGGGGCTAAGTTTTGTTTTAAAACCTGAACGTCTGTATTGGTTGCAATAAACTCAACACCTTCCAATCCAGCGCTGATCATTCGATTTACCGCATTTCCGCCCCCCCCACCGACCCCGATAACCTTAATTTTAGCTCTCATACTACTGGTTTCTTCGAAGTCCATATCCATATACATGCCTCCTTTATAGATTTAATTAAAAAAACTCCCCGAACCACTGTTTCATGCGAGCCACAACCCGTTGAAAGAGATTATCATCGTCTGCTTTATTGAACTTTCCTTGAGAACCATGTTCCACCCCGTATAGAACAAGTCCTACCCCAGTAGCATATATAGGACTGTTCACAACATCTACCAACCCGCCTATATTCATAGGCATTCCTCTTCTGACCGGTAAATCAAAGACTTGCTCGGCAAGGTCGGGAACTCCTTCCATGATAGCTGTGCCACCGGTTACTACAATTCCGGCTGCCATCAAGTGATCATATCCGGTTCGTTTAAGTTCTCGATGAACCAAACTGAAAATTTCTTCCATCCGAGGTTCTATAATCTCACTCAGGATTTGTCGGGATAAAACCCTAGGCTTTCTACCTCCAACGCTGGGCACTTCAATAGTTTCATCTTCCGAGACTAGGGAAGAGAGGGCACAACCGTACCTCCTTTTGATCCTTTCAGCTTCGCCGGTGGGTGTTCTAAGACCTACGGCAATATCGTTGGTCACATGATTTCCTCCCAGAGCCAGAACCGCCGTATGACAAACTTTACCATCTACAAAGACAATTATATCGGTCGTTCCACCCCCAATATCTACTAAGGCAACTCCAATCTCTCTTTCATCCGGTGTCAGGGTCGCTTTGCTGGAAGCTAACTGCTCGAGGACGATATCTTCCACATTCAATCCAGCCCGATTCACACTTTTAATAATATTTTGAGCCGAGGTCACAGCAGCCGTTACAATATGGACTTCCACTTCCAGCCTGACCCCTGTCATGCCCAGGGGTTCCTTAATTCCATCTTGATCGTCAATGATAAACTCTTGGGGAAGAATATGGATAACTTCTCTGTCCACAGGAATAGATACGGCTTTCGCTGCATCGATGACCCGTCTCACATCTTGGGGGGTAATCTCTTTATTTTTTCCAGATACCGCAATCACACCACGACTGTTGATCCCTCGAATATGTCCACCCGCGATACCTACAAAGGCAGAGTGAAGTTCGACTCCTGCCATCAATTCCGCTTCCCGAACCGCCCTCTCGATGGATTTAACTGTGCTTTCTATGTTAACCACTACACCCTTACGAAGTCCTTGAGACGGCGTATTACCAATTCCGATGATGTCTACCTGGTCATCTTCATTGACCTCGCCTACAATGGCACATATTTTGGTCGTGCCTATATCTAAACCTGCTATAATTCGACCTGTTTTAGCCACCCCTTATTCACCAACCTTTCGGTGCAGATACTCCCGGTTTTGACCCGGGGAGAAAGCACCGTTTTTTATCAAATTAGCTATGATTAGCCAGGTCCAATCGTAGACTGCAAAGACAATAACACAGTTTTTAAATAAGTCAACTATTATTTGGCTTAATTACCACTCTCTTTTTAAATCTTAAGTCTACATATTCTAGATGCGTCACATCTAATTGGGGAAGTAACCTCTTGAAATATTCTAAATTCCTTTGATAATCGAGTAAGTGAACCCTTATCTCCGGAGTTCCGGTATCCGGAACGAGGGTTAGACTACCCGTTCCGGAAAGATGAATTTCTTTTATTTTCTTGAATAAAAAAATGTCTTCTTGAAGAATCTTTGCAATCTCAGGAATGATCTTTTGGACATAAACCATCTCCGGCTCAGACTCTCTGGAGGTTAAAGGAATCAAAGAACTGGTGGTAAAAATCGGAAGATTGCGGGCCACTTCCTCCCCTTCCTGAACCTCTTTAAGTAGAACTCCTTCTCGATCTACCAGATATCTTCTTCCGTCCTGTTTGGTCCCTCCTACCCAAATCATAAACGGCTCTCGCTCTTGCAACTCAATGATAATCCGATTGGGTAACTCTCTACGAATCGTCGCTCTTTTAATCCATACTTCCTGGTCTAATCGATTTTTTATTTCTTCAGGTTTAATTTTCAAGATATTGGTGTGGAGCTGAATACCTGCTTTCTTTATAACTTCTGAGGATGACAAAAAAATATTTCCCTTGACTTTAATGGAGGAAACTTCAAAGTGAGGCGAATTTCCCATATAAAGATAAACACATAGGGCCATCATCAGAAGGATCATTCCCTGTACAAAAAAAATGACTTTATCAAACACACAAGGATCGAGGACTGAGAATCACAGGTCGATACCTATCGAACCGCAGTTCTCTATCTTCTATCCTTCCTCGTTTAAACCCCATAACTTAACTTCCAGTTCAAGCTTAATTCCGGTTTCTTTCCAGACTTTTTGTCTGGCCATTCGAATGAGAGCCATCACATCTTTGGCAGTTGCAGATCCTTTATTAACAATAAAATTACCATGTAACAAAGAAATCTCGGCATCACCTACGCGAGTCCCTTTTAATCCCACCTTTTCGATGAGACGACCGGCATACTCCCCCGGAGGATTTTTAAAAATAGAGCCTGCATTGGGGTATGAAAGCGGCTGTGTGGCTTTTCTACTTATCAAACGTCTGTGGATATCTTCCCGGAGGGTCTTCTGATTTCCCTTTCTCAAATTCAGTACCACTTCTAATATAATACTCTCGGCGGGAAGGTTGGATTCTCGGTACTGAAATTTTAAATCTTTTTGTTCTAAAGTCTTCAGGATTCCATTATTGTGAAGGAGCTTTAATTGGACGATAATATCTCCGATCCCAGCCTCTCGGGTACCTGCATTCATTCTCACAGCGCCCCCCACAGTTCCCGGCACTCCTGTTGCACACTCCAATCCCGTTAACCCACGCTTCACAGCCTCGGTGACAAGCCGGGGAAGACTATATCCGGCCCCAACAATGACCAGCGTATCTTGGAAGTGGGCATAATTAAACCCCTTACTCAGATTCAGTACAACCCCCGGAATCCCTTCATCGGCCACTAATAAATTGGAACCGCCTCCCAGAACAAAAATTTTCATACCCTGATCGTGGGCATACGCTACCGCCGTCTGCACATCCTGGAGATCCAAAGGAAAAACCATCCACTCAGCCGGTCCTCCTATTCGAAAAGTCGTATACTTACTTAAAGGCTCCCGGAACAGAACCTTTCCTTTGATCAAACTTTGCCAGGTATCTAAACTACCATGCCCACCTGAAACCATAGCTTAAACTGAAGGAAGCATTCCCTGCTCTAAAGGGTTCTCACCAGGATATTTTATTCATTACGATTCCGGTCAAAGGTTTCGGGTAAAAATAAGTGGATTTAGGCGGCATCCGTCTCCTCAGGGTTGCTACTTCTACCACCTGAGATACCCGCGTGGGACTTAAAAGAAATGCTATTTGATATTGCCCTGTGTCGATCAGCTCTAAAGCCTTTCCTTCTTCCCTTGTGTAAGAGATCTCTAAAGGTTTTTCTTTCCCTTCCAAAATATGATCAAAAATAAGCGTCTGCAGTATACTTACATCTAAATTTCTGAGAACTTCGGGTAGAGTTAAATCGGCAATCTGCTCATAGGCTTTCAAGTCTTTTAATGTCAGGCCGTACACTTTATTTTGTCCACTGTAGACAAAAAACCGATGGCTAAGCTCAGAGTCCATTCTCAACCGATTAAGAATAAAGCTTACTTTAGCAGTTTTTTCTTTTTCGTCAAGTTTAAAGGTATCGATATGAAAAAATTGCTCTAACTGCTTTAAAAACAGATCCTCTTTAAAGTTACTTAGACCCCGTACCAGCCTGTGAATGGGAAAAATAGTCAATCCTTCATCCTCTATGGCTACCAGTTGCATCATAACGTAATTATACAGTTTGAACTCTGAAGGATGAGGATCCAAAGCCCACATATAATCCCGGAATAATTTTGCTGCTTCGTACCGATGATGCCCATCGGCGATGACCAGAGCTTTATTTCTTATTTTTGATTGGATTGCTTTAATCTTTTCGGTATTTTGAATCCTCCAGACCTGATGTTGAACTTCTTCCAGATCTTTCAACTTGAGAATAGGTTGAGCTTGCATTTCGGAAACTAAAATACTCCGGATCTGACTTTCCCTATCTGAATAAAGGGCAAACAACGGAGATAAATCTGCTTTACAAGCTTTGACGACATTTAACCGATCGGCTACCGTAGCCGGCATGGTATGTTCGTGTGGGTAAATCGTATTACTACTGGTAGCCTCATCTATGTGAACCAGAGCGATGAAACCTGTCAGGCTTTTCTCTTTTTCTTCATAAGGCAGGCGATAATCCTGGCGATAAAGATAGATAGCTGGTTGCTCATCCTGCACCAGGATACGTTGATTCATCCATTCCTGAAAATATCTGGCCGCCCGGGTATACTTATTCTCTTCTTCTGTATCCCCGGGAAGATCTTTTCCAAAAATTAAACGAATCACATTATAGGGATGGAGCTTATAATAATTTTCTTGTTCCTCCTGTGAGATCACATCGTAAGGAGGAGAAACCACAAGGGCTAAATCGCCTACTTTATTAAGATTGTAACGAATACCTTTGAAGGGTAAAATTTCTGCCATTTTCTAACCACGAAGAACAGGAAGAATCTCAAGTACTCTTTGTATGTTTTATTCCTGGGGGATTTATAAAATTCTTCGCGTTCTTTAGGATATTACCCATTATGTTTTATGTCTGCATAAAATTGTTTCGCCTCGGCAATGGTATAGAGAGAACCCGTAATACAGATTAAGCTCTCAGGCGTTGCTCGACGATGGGCTAATTCAATAGCTTTGGAAACTTGAGAGACAACCTCATATTTATCCCTATGCATTTCCTGGGCTATACGGGCTAATTCTTCAGCCGGAGTTGCCCGTTCTGTATTTTGGGGTTGTGTAAAAATAAGTTGGGAAGCGATGGGAAAAAGCGCTTTAAAAATACCCCGGATATCTTTATCCCTTAAAATGCCCATTACCAAAATAAGCTGATCATAAGTAAATAATTCAACCAGGGCCTTGGACAGGGCCTCTGCTCCCCCGGGATTGTGAGCTGCATCGAGAACTACCATGGGAGACCGTCCGATTATTTCTAATCGACCCGGGTTTCGCGCAGCCTTTAGGCCTTTTCGAAGATTAGCTTCCTGCACAGGAAACCCTCGAGATTTCAAGAGTTCCATCGTGCCTACAGCAAGAGCTGCATTAAGAATTTGATGCCTTCCCAAGAGAGAAATTTCCAGTTGATCATAGCTTTGGGTCATTCCCTGATAAGAGAATATCTGACCGGCTAAACTACTCTGGATGGGAGAGGTGGTAAAGTGGGTCCCCCATTTAAAAAGTTGAGCATTTTTCCGGTGGCATATGGCTTCTATTTCTTCCAGAGCTTCCCCAGGTTCACAGGCGGTAAGACAAATTCCATTTTCTTTAACAATACCGGCTTTTTCTCTGGCAATCTCCCGACGGGTAGATCCTAAATAATTTTCATGGTCCATGGAAATGTTGGTAATAATCGATACCAGGGGATTCACTACATTGGTTGCATCCAGTCGCCCACCTAATCCTACTTCCAGAACAGCGATATCTATTTGTTGTTGAGCGAAATACAAAAAAGCCAGAATTGTTACAACTTCAAAAAAGGTCAGGTTTTGTGAAGCTTCAACAGGCTTCCTGGATCCGATCTCGGATAAAATCTGTATAAATTCCTCGGTCAGGGTGATCAGATCTTCCTCTGGAATAAGATTCCCATTTATCGTAATTCTTTCTCGAAAGTCCAGGAGATGTGGAGAGGTATAACTTCCCACCTTCCATCCCTCTGCCTGAAGAATGGAACTGACCATGGCCGTGGTAGAACCTTTACCATTTGTTCCCGCTATCAAAACGGACGGAAACCGATCCTGGGGATCACCAAACTCTTTGAGGATATACCGAATCTTTTCAAGTCCCAGGCGAATAACCGAAGGTTTAAAGCTCAGGAGATAATCTAAAACCTGCTGGTAAGTCATCATGTAGGAACTCAAAATAAATAATTAACCACAAAGATACTCCGACTTCCGGACTCATTAAGAGAGGTATCTGGGCGTCTTTGTGGCTAAACTTTAGGAGACAAAAAAATTCAGGAGTTTATCCAGAGTAGCTTTCATATTTTTCCTTGGGACTACCATGTCAATAATTCCATGCTGGAGAAGAAATTCCGAAGTTTGAAAACCCGGAGGTAGCTCCTGGCGTATGGTCTGCTGGATGACCCTCGGTCCTGCAAATCCAATCAGAGCGCCAGGCTCTGCCAGAATAATATCCCCTAACATAGCAAAACTGGCCGTTACACCACCGGTTGTAGGATCTGTCAGGATGGAGATATAAAGTAGGCCGGCTTTACTTAACCGTCCAAGGGCTGCACTAATTTTAGCCATTTGCATCAGGGAGAGAATTCCTTCCTGCATACGGGCTCCTCCAGAACAGGAAATAATAATAAGGGGTTTTCTTTCCAGAATCGCCCGTTCAATGGCCCGGGTAACTTTTTCACCGACTACAGAACCCATACTCCCCCCCATAAATCCAAATTCTAACACACAGAGAATAACCGGAATTCCCCCGATTTTTCCCTCCGCAGAGACTACCGCTTCTTCTAACCCGGTTTTAGCTTTGGCAGCCTTCAATCGGTCCTTGTATTTTTTTGAATCCTTAAATTTTAAAGGGTCCGCAGATCGAAGGTTGGTATCGAATTCCTGATAAGCTTCGTCATCAAAAAGCATTTTAAGTCTTTCCTGATAGGTCAGACGGTAGTGGTAATTGCATTTGGGACATACTTTTAAATTCTTCTCAACTTCTTTTCGATATACCATCTCCTTACAGGAGTCGCATTTAATCCATAACCCTTCGGGGACCCTCTTTTTAGGGGTTTCGATATTACTTTTTACTTCTTTATCTCGCCTAAACCAGGCCATTCTAATTGTTAGCCGTTCATTGTCAAGGATTCAGGGGATCCCTTGACAACTTACCCTTTAAAATTCAGTTTCTTTTCTTATATCCTCTAAAACTTCGTATAACCTATCGGCCTCTTTTTTCTTTAAAGGCCCTTCAGGAACCTGCAACACTTTGACCACCAAACGCCGGTTCCAGGATTCTACGTGAATGATATCTCCTGGTTTGATTTCTTTTGAAGCTTTGGCAATTTGACCGTTTACCCGAACCAGTTCTTTCTCACAAAGCTCCTTTGCCAGGGACCGACGTTTACTCAAACGACTCATTTTCAAAAAGAGATCTAATCTCAGTGTAAAGCTTCCTCCTTAATTTCAATATAGGCCTCAGATTTTAATTTCTTAATCCAGTCTTTATAGAGGGATTCTACTTTTTGTTGAAAGAGAAGATTACGGATCTGTTCCTTGGCGGTTTCCAAAGCTTCTACTTCTACATTTATTTTTTCCTCGACTTTTATAAGATGATATCCTAAACTGGATCGAACGGGCTGGCTTACCTCACCGGGTTTCAGACTAAAAATCACTTCATCCAGGGGATTTATCATATGTCCCTTGGAGACAACTCCCAGATCCCCGCCTCGTTCCTTAGAGGGATCGTCTGAATATAATCTGGCTGCTTCAGCAAAATCCAACCCCCCTTTAATCTTAGCCAAGACCTCTTCTGCTTTTTTTTTGGCATCTTCATCCATCTGCTGGGAGGCCCACTCCGGAACGGAAAATAGAATATGACGTACCTTTACTTTTTCCGGAGGAGGTCCGGAAGAGTTCTTAGTTTTTTCATAATAATCTCGAACTTCCGCTTCATCAACGGTAACCCGCGATCGAACTTCCCGATTGACCAGCCTTACCACTTTGATTTGCTTCCGGATATCATCCAGGAATTGTTCCCAACTCTGACCTTCCCGGGTCACAGCTTCTCGGAACTTTGCATCATCTGAGATTTTGTTGCGTTTCTTAATTTCCTCCAGGGCCGCATTAACCTCATCCTCGGTTACGGTGATCCCAGCTTTATCGGCGACCTGGATCAGTAATTTTTCCTCGATTAAATCCTCCAATAATTTAGCCTGATCAACCGAAAATTTTCCCTCAGAATCCTGCGGCTTGTTTTGTAAGGCAGAAAACTCTGCGAGTTTTAACTGCCGGAGTGTAATAACCTTATCATTAACAATAGCCACAATACGATCGGCAGTTTCTCCTTTTACAAGATTTGAGGTAAGTAAAATTCCGGAGAGTATTCCAGCCAATAGCAAAGTATGTTTCATGGATCCCTTATCCTGCATCCAGGACCTGCTGTCCGATGTAGCCCATCCGAATAAATCTGTTAATAAAAAGCAAACACCCGTAAACCAGGCACAACAAATCCTGGAGCTTTATCTAAATTCCTGCAAGAAATTTTTTAAAAAGCCTAATCGTTCTTCTTTTTTGATTCCTCCCAAATAGAGTTCTACCGATCGGGTAGAGAGAATTTTAACCCGTCCTTTTGCATTTTTAGCAACCCTGGCGAGCTGTTCGGGGGTTATCAAACTTGTTTTATTCCAGCAGATAAGGATTGTTTCTTTATCCGATTTGATACTTTCGATCCGGAGTTCTTTAGAAAGGAGCCGTAACTCGGCTAAGGTAATCAGATTTTTTACCTCCTCCGGCAATGCCCCGTATCGATCTCTAATTTCGTCCTCTACATCCAGAACTTTTCCAAAATCCTGAGCCGAAGAGAGCTTTTTATAGATCTCGAGACGTTGTTTCATATCCGGTATGTACTCCTCGGGGAAATAAGCCGAAATTTCCAGATTTATTTGTGGATGGAGTTCTTCTTCCAGCGCTTCGCCTTTGAGTTCTTTGACGGTATTGGCGATCATCTGACAGTAGAGATCAAATCCTAAGGCGGAAATGTGTCCCGATTGTTCGGCACCGAGCAGGTTTCCGGCGCCTCGAATTTCCAAATCGTGGGCCGATATTTTAAATCCAGAGCCGAGATCACTGAGTTCCTGGATAACCCGGAGTCTCTTTTTGGCAGTTGCCTGGATGGTTCGGTCATTGGGAATGAGCAGGTAAGCATAGGCTCTGTGTTTAGATCGACCTACCCGTCCCCGAAGCTGATAAAGTTGGGCAAGCCCGAACTTATCTGCCCGATTAATAAAGATGGTATTTGCGGAGGGAATATCCAGGCCCGATTCGATAATGGTCGTACACACTAAAACATCGTACTCCTTGTTCACAAACTTCAACATGATCTTTTCTAGGGTATTCTCTTCCAATTGGCCATGGGCTACTACAATACGGGCCGTAGGAACTAATCGACGAAGATAATTCGCCATAGCTTCAATGCTTTTAACCCGATTGTGTACGAAGAAGACCTGCCCCCCTCGATCTAATTCACGTAGAATAGCTTCCCGGATAAGACCCTCATCAAATTTAACCACATAGGTATACACAGACAAACGCTCTTCCGGAGGAGTATCTATCACACTCATATCCCGAATGCTCATCAAAGACATGTGGAGGGTCCTGGGAATGGGCGTCGCAGTTAAAGTCAGGACATCTACCAGTTTACGAAGCTGTCGGAGTTTTTCCTTATGAGCCACCCCAAAACGATGCTCCTCATCGATGACAACCAATCCCAGATCTTTAAACTCGATGTCCTTTTGAAGAAGACGGTGCGTGCCGATAACAATATCTACCGTGCCTTCCTTAAGTCCTTTTATAATTGCATTCTGCTCCTTCCGGGTCTTAAAACGACTCAACACTTCGATGCGGACTGGATACGAAGCAAATCGACTTTGAAAGGTTTGAAGGTGCTGTTGAGCCAATATTGTGGTGGGAACCAGAACGGCCACCTGCTTCCCGTTCAATATACTTATGAAAGCCGCCCGCATGGCCACCTCGGTTTTACCGTATCCCACATCCCCACAGATCAATCGATCCATCGGCTTGGCGGCTGCCATATCCTTAAGGACATCTTGAATAGCCCGGGTTTGATCCGGCGTTTCTTCATATTCAAAGGCGGCTTCAAATTCCTTATAGAGATGGTCATCTGAAGAAAAAGAGAACCCAGGAAGCGCCTGGCGAACTGCATAGAGTTCCAGCAGTTCGTTGGCCATTTTTTTAATAGAAGCCTTAACCCTTTCTTTAACACGAGCCCAGTTGGTTCCTCCCAGTTTATCCAACTGAGGGGGATGATCATCAGACCCTTTATATTTTTGAACCAGATCTAACCGATCGATAGGAACATAGAGCTTATCTCCATCTCGATACTCCAGATGAAGACATTCCATTTCCATGTCCTGGATTTTCAACCTTTTCAGTCCGAGGTATCTCCCAATGCCATGATCCACATGGACAACAAAATCATGGATTTCCAGTTCACCCAGAGTCGTTAGTAATCGGCTGGGTCGATGAACTTTATGCCGGTACTTGATGGTCTTACGTCGCCCTAAAAGCTCGTCTTCACCGACCAGGACAAGTTTTTGATCCGGAAGGTAAAAACCGGCTGTGAGATCTCCAGTCGTGATCAGAAGATGGGTTAAGAAACTCCTTTTCTCATCTGTTTGCTGAACGAAAACAGGTTTTTGCCTGGATTGGAACAAAAATTCCGAGAGAATTGGCTCTTCGTATCGACCCGGGGTTAACTGATAATCGGCCAGAAGTTCCGCCAGTCTTTCTGCCTGGACACGGGTATGGGAAACGATAAGGACCCGATTTCCCTGTTCGAGCCATTCGGCCAACCGCTTGGATGAAAAAGCAATATGTTGCTCTTTTTCATCTGTATCGGGGGTTGTGAGGTAACCCCATTCCAAGGGTTTAAAATCCAGATCGTAAGAGATACGTGGGGAGGTATGAAGGTGGGGGGGTGGGGACGTTGTTACCTTCCCGCTCCCATCCCCTTCTATCCCCCTACTTCCACACTCCCATCCTCCCATCCTTTCCTGTTCCCCTGAGAAATCCACCAGATTCAATTCAATTCGTTGCCACCTTTCCAAGTGCTCCTTAACTTGTTGGGCCGTAAGGTAGAGGGAAGTAGGATCCGGGACCGGGCTTCCTTTATCCAGAGCATGCTGATAACCTTCTTGAACTTTTCTTTCAAATTTGCTGGCTACCTGTTCTATGTCCAATCCTTCCTCTACAAATAAAAGACCTTGCGGATCCAGGTAATCGAATAAAGTTTCCAGATCTGGGTAAAAATAAGAAGCATACCGTTCCATCCCCGGGAAAAAGGGCGCTTGCTCCAACTGGTTCATCAGCGTATTCAACGTGTTGTAAGAGGCGCCGATTTCTGCAATTCTGGCTTTTATGTTGGCAATGCCTCGTTGGAGGGCTTCTTGATTTAGAACCACTTCTCGAATGGGAAGGATGGTAACGATTTCCAATTGGGCGATGGATCTTTGGGTCGTGATATCAAACTCCCGAATAGATTCAACGGTATCTCCGAAAAATTCGATCCGAAGCGGATTTTCTCCTATTGGAGGGAATACATCCAGAATTCCACCCCGTACACTGAATTCTCCCCGGGCTTCTACAATTTCCACAGGATGATAACCGGTATAAATAAGCTGCTCAACCAACTCATCCCGGTTGATCTCAGCTCCCACTTCCACGTACTGAGTAAATTGATAAAGTACCTGCCGGGGTAGAAGTTTCTGCATTAAAGCTTCCACCGGGGTTACCACCAGGATCTTTTCATGATTCAGGAGTTTATCCAGAATTGTAAGCCTCTCGGCGACGGTTTCTCGATGAGGTGATAAAAATTCATAGGGAGAAAGTTCCCACTGTGGAAAAAGATGGATCTTATCGGGTTCACTTCCCAGTTGCCTTAAAAAGAAAGCCAAGTCATCCTGGAAGTCCATGGCCGTCTGCCAGGTTGGAGTAATTATCAGACCAGGCCGCTTCGTTTCTTTGTAAACAAGAGCTGGTATAAGGGCCTTAGAAGACCCCCATAATCCCGATAAAGAAACCTGGTGTGCTCCGGTTTTTATGCTATCTAAAAGTGCTGTAAAATTCATGGATTTTCTGTTAAGTTATTTAACAGCAGTGGGTTTGTCAATGGGGAACTGGGAGGTTCTCCAGATGGACTCAGACCCCTCTGTTTTGAGAGGGACTGAGTATTAGAGGACAAAATGGACCCAGGGGGATTTGAACCCCCGACCCCTGCGTTGCGAACGCAGTGCTCTCCCACTGAGCTATGAGCCCACATCACCATGGTATGATACTGTTTTTTTCTTTCCCTGTCAAGGAGGATTTTAATTGACATATCCGTATCCATTTAGTAGGTGGAAAAAGAAACACCTCCCTGGCCCCCCCTCCAGGGGGGACTGACGTGAGGTTGCTGCCGCTGAAGTCCCCCCTGGAGGGGGGGCCAGGGAGGTGTTCAGATAGAAAAAGTGACACCTACTAAATGGTTACAGTTACTTAATTGACTTTGAAGGTTCCAGAGGAGAAAAGTTCCATAAGAGCAACCTGTTCAGGGAATTCGCCCCTCTCTAAAGAGGCCACCTCGCCGGGGCTAAAAGATCCACGAAATCATTAAAAAGTTGACAGATTTTCTCTTAATGGGATATTCTATTAACCATCTCAAAGAGGCTTGATAACTTAACACAAAGGAGTTTCCCATGATTCAAACCATTGAATGGATTAACAACAAAGTGGTCATGATTGATCAGACACGACTTCCCATGGAGGAAGTTTATCGAGAGTACGATAATTATAAAGATGTGGCTCAGGCCATTAAAAATATGGTCATTCGCGGTGCCCCTGCCATTGGAGTAGCCGCTGCTATGGGTATTGCCCTGGGGGCCCAGAGTATTTCGGCAGATTCTTACGAAGAATTTTCAATTAAAATGAAAGAAATCCTGGAGGAAATGGCCAAAACACGTCCCACGGCTGTGAATTTATTCTGGGCCATTGAAGAAATGCGTCGATGTGCAGAAGCTCACCGGCATTTACCTGTTCCACAACTCAAAGAAGTATTAAAAAATAGAGCCCTTCAGATACGGGATGAGGATATCCAGATCAACAAAATCCTGGGTAAGTATGGCGCGCAATTGATTAAATCCGGGGATACCATCTTGACCCATTGTAATGCCGGAGCCCTAGCAACGGCAGGATACGGAACAGCCCTGGGGGTCATTCGGTCAGCCCATGAAGAGGGAAAACAGATTCATGTTTTCGTAGATGAGACCAGACCTTTTCTCCAGGGATCTCGATTAACCGCCTGGGAGCTTGCCAAGGAGAATATTCCGCTTACCCTTATCACGGATAACATGGCCGGCTATTTCATGCGGAAAGGAAAAATTAATCTCATTATCGTGGGGGCCGACCGGATTGCTGCAAATGGAGATGTTGCCAATAAAATTGGTACCTACAGTCTGGCAGTCCTGGCCAAAGAACATGGGATTCCATTCTATGTGGCAGCTCCGATTTCTACCCTAGACTTATCCATTGGCTCCGGAGATCAAATCCCCATTGAAGAGAGGAATCCCCAAGAAGTGACCCAGATTGCCGGTAAACAGATCGCGCCAGAAGCTATCCAGGTAGCCAATCCGGCCTTCGATGTAACTCCCCACGAGTATATTACCGCCATCATTACTGAAAAAGGGATCGCCTGGCCGCCGTATGAAGAAAGTTTGGCTAAATTGGCCCGATAAAAGGCTAAGATGATTTGGGATTTATCTCAAGATCGAAATTTTTTGGCTATCTTCCCCTTTCAGCCTTCAATTTTTTAAGTTAAAGGAGAATACGGATATGACGTTACGGACCCATAATTGGAAAAAGTACCTGGTAAGAATGGTATGGGTTATAGGAATCTTGCAGGTCATAAATCCTGCCTTTTCCTCTCTGAGGCATACTCCCAGTAAAGGAGAGAAAGTTTTCCTTAACCTGCAGGTTATTGCTGTTGCAGAGGATGCCAGGGCTATTGCAGCCTTCAATGCCGTTGTCGATGTCTTCGCCCATCCACGCTGTAAAAACTGTCATGCTGCAGGAGAAGGACCCACTCAAGGCGATGAGGGACGTCCCCACGATATGAAGGTTGTTCGTGGTGCAACGGGTCGAGGTGCAGGGGGTGCCAGGTGCAATAACTGCCATCAGCTCACCAATGGAGTTGGGGAAAAGGCTGCACCGGGCTCTCCCGATTGGCGGATGCCACCCCCGGAGACTCCCATGATCTTCGCAAATAAAACCCCTAAGGAGATCTGTAATCAGATTAAGGATCCGGCTCAGAATGGAAATAAAACGCTGGAAGACCTTATTCGACATGTTAAAGAAGACCCTCGGATTCAATGGTCCTGGAATCCAGGTGGCAAGCGTACACCTGCACCCCGAACCCTTCAGGAGTTTATAGATAAAATAACCGAGTGGATAAACCAGGGTGCCGCCTGCCCGGATTAGAGGTAAAGGTTCGGCCATCCGAGATAGCTTAAAAGTTTTATGAATAGAAAATACCTTGTCCGTAGACTTCTGATATTTCCCATCCTGTTAACCGGGATAATTTCTTTCAATCCCACCGTCCATGGGGGTTTCAAACCTCGGGTTCATAGATTTGCCGATGAAACCCGGGTCTTTGTAAATGCCTATCTGGTAGAAACTGAAAAAGGTATTGTGGCCATAGACGCGACCTTAACGGTTTCCGATGGCAAAGCCTTAAGGGCAAATCTGGAATTTTTGAGAAAGCCACTTCTGGCCGTCCTCCTTACCCATGGCCATCCAGACCATTGCAATGGTTTGGCTGAGTTGATAGGTACAGATGGCGTGCCCGTAATCTCAACGGTAGGAGTCGATAAGGCCATGAAAGCCTATTATGATGCTGCAGGAGAAGAGCGAGGACGTGCCATGCTTGGAGAGGAATGGCCGAAAAAAAGGGTTTTCCCTTCTAAAACTTTAAAGGATGGAGAATCCGTGACCTTTGGAGGCGTTACTTTCACCGTCCATGATTTAGGTCCAGGAGAGTCTCATAGCGATTCTTACTGGATGATAGAAGGAGAGGAAAGAATCGCTTTTATCGGAGATGTGGTAATGAACAAAGTCCATGCTTATCTTGCCGACGGTCACAGTACCCAATGGTTAAAAAATATCCATCGGCTCCAAACAGAACTCAAAGATGTCCAGAGGATTTATCCCGGTCATGGTGAGCCAGGTTCCCTGGAAATGCTGGATTGGCAAAAATCGTACCTCGAGACCTATCGAGAAGCAGTAAAGTCTCTGGCCAAGGGACAGCCTGAGTTAACAGATGACGCCAAGCAGAAGCTTGTAGCTAAAATGGAAGAGTTCTTACCCGATAAAAAGGGAGAACTTTTCATCGCCCAGGGTGCAGATGCGGTTGCCGCAGAACTTGCCAGGGAGCAAAAATAAAAAGAGTCATTTTATACCCCTCTAGATTAAATCGTCGTAATTTTTGAGCTTATCTAGATAAATGGATCATTTGAATTTATTTTAGAGTTATTTTAAAGTAAAATAAACCTCTCCAAATTTAAAACCCTAAAATCTAGGACTTTCTATAAGTCAAAATCATCGGGTTTAGTGTTCCTAGCAGAATCCAGGAGCTTGGAATGTTTCAAATTGAAACCATATCCTTCCCGGTGACGTCTGTGGACCACTGCTGACAAGGAGCCTCAGATTTGTAGTGCAGAAAGTGGGGTTATTTTGTAATCCATCCCTTTCAAAATGGCTTAAAAATAAGGCAGAACCTTAAGCCCCAGGTTTATAGGTGCAGGAAAGGAAGCTATTTTTGTAATCCTTACCCCTCAAAATTGCCTAAAAATAGAGCAAAACTTTTCCCGGCTTCAAAATGGGTTTTGGGTTCTTTTCCCGTCTGGCTATTAATTCCACAATAAGGATTCAATTTTAGATCCTGGAATGAAACCTGTTTCTTACGGGTTTGTAAAGGGCAGCATAGGTGCTGCACGATAAGTTTTAGATAATTCATAGGAAGGCCCAGGGTCTTGGAATACCTGACTTTCCGACTATGGGGCGACCCCTGGGAGTCTGGGGGGTTTTCTCTATCTAGGAAATTCCGGAGAGTTAGTTTAACCTTTCTTTGCCAAAATGTCTAATATCAATCGGCGTTGAAAAAAATATAAATGATAGGAAGTAGCCCCATCCTGGCTATCCCCACCGGGAGGGAAGCAGGTAACCTCTTCATAAGGGTTAGTATAAGCCGTCTAAAAACTAGATCATAGATGCCAGCTTTTTATTCTCCCGAGGCTCTTCTCTGTGTATGGTAAATGGGGACATCAGATCTTTTCAAGATTTACCTTTGGATTTGGTATCTGCTTTGCATATAAAGTTGCAGGGAACTAAAACAGAAATTGAACAGGAAGAGAATGCGAGAAAAATAGAAGTTAGAATAGCTTATTGAATCCTACCTCTCCCACTTACCGATCGGTTAAGGCTCCATCTCGACTTTCCCTGACTTTAGATATTTCTATCTCTTTCTCGCCCTTCGATTAAGATTTAAAAAGGATGGCGTTTATGAAAGATGAATTGGAAAAGGTTCATCAGGTTGTTAATGAAATCGAGAAAATAATCATTGGGCAGACTTCCCTCATCTGGAAAGTTTTAACCGCACTTCTGGCCGATGGGCATGTGCTATTAGAAGGAGTACCCGGACTGGCTAAAACCTTACTGGTAGCCACTTTGGGAAAAACTATTGGGGGTGCGTTTCAGCGTATCCAGATGGTTCCGGACATGATGCCCAGTGATATTGTGGGTACCTATATCTATACAGACGGCAAGTTTGAAGTCGAAAAAGGCCCCATCATATCGGCTAATCTGATTTTAGTGGATGAGATTAATCGAGCGGCTGCCAAAACTCAGGCAGCTCTTCTCCAGGCCATGCAGGAACGTCAGGTGACCATTATGGGGAAAGAGACTTTTCAACTTCCAGATCCCTTTATGGTCCTGGCAACTCAAAATCCTATCGAGCACGAGGGTACCTATCCTTTACCGGAGGCTCAATTGGATAGGTTCCTTTTAAAGCTTCTCGTGAACTATCCTTCTAGAGAAGATGAGATCCACATGTTGGAAAATACCCTTTTAGACCGCCGGGATCGTTTAGCAGAGATTCAACAGGTCTTCTCCCCGGAGGAGGTTGTCCGCTTACGGGAGAAGATCAAAGCAGAGGTAAAGGTCGAAGAATATGCCCATCGATATATGGTGGATTTGTGTCGTGCGACTCGAAATCCCGTGGAATATAAGCTGGACAAAATAGAAGGGAAAATAAGAATTGGGGTCTCACCCAGAGGAATCCTGGGTTTGCGAGATGTGGCTCGCGTACAAGCTTTTCTGGAAGGACGGAAATTTGTCTATCCAGAAGATGTTCAGCGTACTGCCAAGGATGTGCTCCGTCATCGTATGATCTTAACCTACTCGGCTGAAATGGAAGGAGTTACACCAGATGAGATCCTGGATCATGTTTTAAGTAAGATTCCTGTCCCCTAAGGATCAGGGAAGCCATCTCTCTTATGAAAACTCCCTACGAGAGGTAAGTTCTATGGAAGAAATTCTGAAAAAAGTCTCGAAAATCGATTATTATATCAACTGGTATACTACGCAAGTATGTCCGGGTTCCTGGTTCAGTGTGTACAAAGGAGGGGGTTTGGAGTTTGATAAGATCAGCCGATATGATTTGGGTGAGAATCCTCGATGGATTAACTGGGCAGCAACGGCTCGAATCGGAGGTCAACACATTTTAAAAAACACGTATATCGAGGAACGTGAACTCTATCTAATCTTAGTGGTTGACCTGAGTAAGTCGATGGAGTTTGGATCAGAAAGAGTTTCCAAGCGAAGATTAGCGGCTGAAATTGCGGCGACTTTGGCTTATTCTGCCTGGCGTGTAGGTGACCCCATCGGACTCATCGGCTATACGGTGAAAATAGAAATTCATTTAAAACCTCAGCGCCAAAAAGCTTACAATTTTTTGATTCCACAACATGTTCTATCTTTTAAAACTCAACATGGTACCCAAGGAAAGGTTTCCAGTGTATTTGAAAGCTTGCCTGCAAAACGTGCCTTGGTATTCTGGTTGTCTGATTTCCTGGAAGAGTTGGCCGAAATAAAAAAGGCTTTAAAAGTTATGGGTTCACGCCACGATGTAATTCCTCTGGTCCTCCATGACCCCCGTGAACGTGAACTTCCACAGTATCGGGGAGGACTTCGGTTGAGGGATTTAGAAACGGGTATGGAAAGAATGCTATGGTTCACAAAGAAAAATAGGGCAACTTTTCAAGCAGAAGCCAAGAAACGAGAAGAAGATTTAAATTCACTTTTTAAACAGTTAAACTTGGATTACCTTTGGATCGATCCTAAAACGGATTATCTGTTAGAAATAACCAAGTTGTTTCTCTCCAGGCGGAGGAAAAGATCATAACGGAGAAGAAGATCATGAGAAAGACTACTTTAGGTATTTTACTTCTATCTTTAGGGGTAACGACGTTATTACCGTCCTCTCAGATTCTATTTCCTTTGGCCCTGGGTTTCCCTCATAAGCTTACACAAAATCAGTTAGGTCCCTCAGATCCTTCGGATACAGTTCTTCCTAAGGAATCAGAATCTAAAGCTGAAGATTCAAAGTTCCCTATTTATCCTTATTTTCAAATGAAACGGAATTTTGGTTATCATATTGGAGACGAGATACCCCTAACGTTGGTTATCGAGGCTAAGAAGGATGTAGTTTTGGATTTGGTAAATTTACCCCATAAGGGAGAAGTCCATGGATCCTTTGAGGTTCGTAATCTAGAAGTTCATACCGAGGAAGTCCGGGATACGAAAATCTATCGAATTAATTTTAACTTACAGACTTTTAAGCCGATACTGGCCGTGGATACCCTGGAGTTTCCCCCTTTAGATATCCTCTATGCAACCCCAGATGGCGTGAATGCTCTATCAGGGGAATATCAATATAAGAACGTTATCTCTATGCCCTACTCCATTTCCTTCTCTCGTACGGCCACCTATTTTAGTCACATGAAGGGTATTAAGGGGGTGATGAGTGAAGAACATTCTCCTCTAGCCTGGGGGGGTATTCTGCTGGGAGCTCTTTTATGGGTCGGTACTCTCTCGACCTGGACCTGGAAATGGTATGCGATACGAGCAGGAAAAGTTCGGTTGCAGAAAAAACTTTCCCTGGAAGAAAGAACGCTTCAAACGATTACCGAAGCCTGGGAACAATATGTAATTAATGGCGGAAGGGTGGAGGATCTTTTGTCTAAAACAAGTTTAGCTTTCCGAACCTACCTGGGAGAAGTGTATGATATTCCCGTCATTACAAAAACCTTTCTCCAGTTAAAGGAAGCTCTACAAGGAAAACCTTATCAAAGCGAGATTTTAGAGGTTCTTGGAAAATGTCATGCAGTACTTTATGAAGGATATATCCCGGGGAAGCGAGAGCAAGAAGAGACCATTAAACAAGTGAAAGAATTAATTAAACAGATATCCACTGTTTCTAAAACCAGGAATCTCGGGGTTCCTCCACAAACTCAGGATAAAGCATCGGAGCAGAAAGATGTGGAAAATCGGAAAGAAAGAAAGGTAGTTGCGATTTCAACCTTTATTCGTTCAAGGAAAAAACCTAAGTCGCCACTGCCATCCGTGTCCACCAGATAAATTATGACCTTAACTCATTTAACATTGGCAGACCCTTACCTGCTTTTGGTTGCTCTTCTAATTCCCTTACTCTTTCTGGTAAAGCGAAAAACTTTTATAGGGTATTCTAACTTAAATCTGTTAAAAAAAACGCTGGGATCTAACTTTTGGGTAAAGCTGCCGACGGTTTTATTCCTCCTTGCCATCGCTTTCTTACTTGTAGCCCTGGCTCGACCGCAAAAGCACCAGTACGAAGAGTTTAAACAACTGGAAGCCCGAGATATCATTTTGGTTATGGATCTCTCCTATAGTATGGAAATGGGTTTAGATGGAGAAAGCCGAAAGAGAAAGATCGATATTGCACGGGAAGCAGCCCGGGAGTTTGTGAAAAAACAGGAAGGAAGTCGCATTGCTTTGATTGTCTTTGGAGATGAGGCTTATGGGAGTTGGCCTTTGACGACAGATCTCCATATCATCGATGAAAAACTCCAAGACATCGGGAACCGTTTCCACGGTGGAACTAATTTTGAAAAACCCTTCAAAACGGCTTTTCAACACTTTGAACAGTTGGGTCAATCTCAAAGTAAAGTCCTTATTTTCTTATCCGATGGAGATGCTCCCATTCCTCCTCAAGCTAAAGCAGAGATCGTTCAAAACCTTATCCACCAAGGGATTCGTTTTTACTTGATGGGAATTCAATTAACGAACGCACGGGATATGTTGGATATTGTCAAAAACGTTGGTGGAAAATTTATCAATATTCAAAAGGAAGCCGAGTTCAGTCAGGGTTTTGATGAAATCAATCGGTTAGAACAATCTGCTATCACGGTGGAAAAAACGGAGATTAAATCTGTTGAGTTTTATGCCGTGTTTACCCTGGTGGGTTTCATTTTACTCCTCTTGGCTGAGATCCTTGGAAATACCCTTATGATGGAGTTTCCTTAATCTTAATTAAGTGATAAGCTATGGGGGATGAGTCCTTGACTTCCTTTGCTTCTCATCCCCCATCGGTCATCATAGAGATATTCTATGTCAGGTGGAAAAAAACGAGCTTTACAAATTATCCTATTCGTTGGGGGGTGGGTATTGTTTATTTCTGGGATTTACTACAAATTCGGCTATCTGGATCTAATTAAAAAAGGCAATCAGGCTACCCAGGAGAATCGTTTTGATAATCAAGATTATGAAAAGGCTGAAAAGAACTTATTTGCCTCGAAGGATATCCTTCATTACAACCTGGGAGTTCGAGCTTATAAAGCTGATAACCTCAAACGTGCTTCAGATTATTTTCGCCAGGTTATCCAGGAAAGCAACTCCGATGATTTGAAAGCTAAAGCCTATTACAATTTGGGTAACATTTTAACAGTCATGGAACAACCCAAAGAGGCGGCTGCCATGTATCAGGCTGCTTTGCGACTGGATCCTTCTGATTGGGAGACAAAATATAATCTGGAACGATTATACGTTTTTAATCCCAAAGCCTTTGGAGAGGGAAATCAAGAGGCTTCTATGCAGCAGGAACCTAATGAAGAAGCTAACAGTGCCCAGGACCCGTCTAAAGGAAAAGGCTGGGGAACCGGTCCTAATCCAAGGGGAATTTAACTTAACGGTCCCTTGTCTGTTATCCAGGGTTTATATTCCGCTGGAAGAGCTACCTTACCTTTCCTCACCTCCTTGTTCCCCTTCTCCCCAGTTGGGGAAAGGGAAGAGGAGGTAAGGAAAGCAAAGGGGTGAGGAACAGCCAACAGACAACGGACAATGGACGAATGATACAATTTCTTTATCCGCAAGCTTTCTGGGGGTTTGGACTCCTCCTGATTCTGATAGGAGTTCTAGGAATAGGTTATTATCGGAGGCGCTCTTTATTAAGAACCTTTGGTCAGGAGAACCTCATTAGACAAACCTCCCGCCTTTCGCAAAATTGGGACCAGTGGATTCAAGGGGGTTTGTTGATGGGAGCTGTAATCGCCTTGATTATCACCCTGGCCCGACCTGTCTGGCCGGGAGGTTCGATTAAACTCCGGGAAGGGTCCCTGGATGTAGTTGCTGTCCTGGATGTATCGCGAAGCATGGCGGCAGAGGATTATGGAGATGAGGTCTCTCGATTACAAAAAGCGAAGGATATGCTTATGGGACTTTTCCCTGATCTGGTAGGTAACCGGGTGGGATTGGTGACCTTCGCGCGAGAGGGTTTTGTTCAGTCTAATCTGACCGATGATCTCGTGGCTCTTAAATTTGTTTTGCAAAACTGGGTAAAAATTGAATCGGCCCCGGGGGGAGGATCAAACATCCTGTTGGCCCTTTCAGAAGCCTATAATCTCTTCAAAGAAGAAGATCGAAGCAAATTAATTCTTCTTTTTTCCGACGGAGGGGATGTAGCCCTCCCAGATCTTTTACCAATCCAGGAAAAGCTTTCTTCAAAAAAGATTAAAGTCATTGCCATAGGTTTGGGAAATCTGAAAGGTTCTAAAATTCCTGTCTACGGAAAGGATGGAAAATTTGAGGATTGGTACCGAATCAATAATGAATTAATTTTAACCCGTTTAAATGAATCTCCGTTAAGGGAGCTGGCTGCTAAAACCGATGGAAAATATCTCCGGGTTATTTCAGGTAAGGAACTCCAGGGACTTTTGAAGCATGTCGAGCTTGTGGGAGAGAAATCTGTGGTCCATGAAAAGGAGTTCTTCCAGATTCCCCTGGGTTTAGCGCTCTTACTCCTTTTTATCAGGAAATCTTCTTTCCTTACAGCTTAACTCCCATCCGCCTCACCCTGCCCCCTTCCCCCCGTCCACGGGGGGGAGGGGGCAGGTAGGTTCTTTTCTCGCCTAACTCCCTCACTCCCTACGCACCAGGATAAGAAGGTTAGCCCCGGCGGGGCAACCTGTTTAACAGGACAGGATTAGGGGGCTTGAAAAAATTCCGAATTTCTGAACCCCCCGACTTGCGCCAGGGTTATAGATGGTTCACCCCTGGCGGGGCTTTTTACCCTTATGCTGGCGCCCATGCCCTTCGCTCCCCCTCTCCTGAAACTTCAGGAGAAGGGGATGAGATAGGCCAGGGCCTTTTCCCCTGGAACCCACTTAAACCCCAGCTTAGTCTTTGAAACTGCCCTTACGTAGGTTATAGGATATTCCCAAAACGATCGGTTAATGGGGATTCCAAAATCAGAGGACAAAATGGCATTTCACTCTACTTTCAGGCAGGTTCAAAAAAGGGGGTTTAAGATAGTTGTTAAACACGATCCTGCACTTCACTGACTCCTTCTTTGTTGGCACAATGGGCGCAGCAGTAAAATGAGCCATCCGCTTCTACTCCATGCCCGACAATCTTACAACCACAGTGATTGCAAACCGGAGCAAGGGCATGAATCGCACATTCAAAGCTATCGAATGTGTGGGAGTTACCGGCCATGATGACCTCAAAGGCCTTGTCGTAATCATTACCACAGACTTCGCATCTCGCCATCTTCCTTCCTCCTTCCATTGTTTATTTTTTAGACATTGGGTCTTGTCTCTGGATTGCTTGCTTAACGAGACTTGCTTTGATTTATTCTCTGCCTGAGTAATTCCTTAGCTCGATCTGCGCGCTGTCGATCTTGCTGTTGTATCTCCCTAAAGAATTGAGCAAGTTCGTTATCTCCAGTCTGTTCGGCATCTTCGATGTATTGCAGATAGGTTTCGGCACCTTGTAGGATATGATAAAGTACACTTATTAAGTCATAGAGTTCATCCCGGGTTCCGGTACCATGTTCTTTTCCCATCATAGGCTTCTCCTTTTTTCAGGGGTTTCTGACTCTGAAAGACCTATATGATTTACTTTCTACTTAATCTAAGACATATCTATATAAAGTCAATATAATTATCTTATATTAAGTAATTTTAAGATAAAAAATCGTATTTACTAAGATCATTCACCCGGCTGCTTCGGTCCCTTTGGTTAAATTCTCGGATCAGGCATTTCAATAACCTCCATTCGGTTTTCTAGAACACCAATTCCTTCGGCTTCCATTCGAATGACATCTCCGACTTTTAGCCAGGGATAGCGAACCGGTTCAATTTCGTTCCCGAAAGTTGCTATCGCCGCTGACTTAAAAACCTTATTTTCTCGAAAGACCCATTTTAAAATGGGTCTTTTTTTTTAAAATTTTCTTTCAAAAAGTTTTATTGACTTATCCAGGCCCCTATGTTAATTTTCTTACTTATCATAACCTGCTGTTGGTTGTCCCGGAGGGAGAATACCGGATAAGTATGAAAGAAAAAATCGGCTTTATAGGCCTTGGAACCATGGGAAAACCCATGGCTAAAAATCTCCTTAAAGCCGGATATACTTTAACGGTTTTTAATCGGTCCGCCTTCAAAACTGCTGAACTTAAAGAATTGGGAGCCGTTGTAGCCGAATCTCCCAGGGAGGTTGGAAGTCGCTCTCAGGTTACCATCCTCATGGTTTCAGACACCCCTGAAGTAGAAGAAATCCTGATGGGGAAAGACGGCCTGTTGGCTGGAGTTCAATCCGGTTCTGTTATCATCGTCATGAGTACAATTCTACCTTCTGCAGTCAGGCAGCTTGCACAGGTGATAAAAACTTACGGGTGTGAGATGCTAGATGCTCCGGTCCTGGGAAGCCGGCGGGCGGCCGTAAACGCAACTTTAACTATTGTAGTAGGGGGGGAGAAGGTTGTTTATGAGCGGTGCCATGGAATTTTCCAGGTGTTGGGGCGACAGGTTTTTTACATGGGTCCTCAGGGCATGGGACTTTACACAAAGCTCTGTAATAACTTGATCAGTGGGGTCGTTATGCAGGCTGTTTCCGAAGCCCTGTTGTTTGGCCAAAAAGCCGGACTAAATCTTCAAGAATTGATCAAAGTTATCCTCCAGGGTGGAGATCGAACCTTGACAATGGAGGCAAAGGGACCTTCCTTACTGGCAAGAAACTTCGATACCCATTTTCCCCTCAAGCATATGTATAAGGATCTCTGGCTCATTTCGACTGCTGCCGGTGAGTTGGGGCTTGCACTACCGGTTACGACCTTAGTAAGAGAACTCTTTGGGGTCGCCAAAGTTGCAGGATTAGGAGAAAAAGATTTTTCTGGCGTGCTTACGGTCGTGGAAAAACTTGCAGGAACCCGATTGAAGAAAGGATAAGGGAAATATTGGGATTCCTCACCACGAGGAGGTGGAAAATGTGGCTATGGGATTGTAAGGAGGGCTAAAGATGATACTCTAACTCTCTCCTCCAGGAAGAGGGAAGGGGAATCCAGGAAACGTTTTTCAAAGTCTACGGGGAATTTAGAATTCCAAAGAATAGGAGGTTAAGGATGCAGAGATGGAGCTATGGAATCATGATCCTGATTATAGGGATAAGTTTATTTCTGTCCAAAGGTTTGAAGGCCGAAGAAGTAACCGATGCCCATCTACTTAATGCGCAACAGGACAAAGCGAACTGGCTTCTGTATGGTCACGATTATACCAATCAGCGGTATAGTCCTCTGGATCAGATCCGGACAGATAATGTTCAGAATTTAGTCCTCAAATGGATTTATCAAACGGGAAAAATAGGCTCTTTTCAGACGAATCCTCTGGTTGTAGATGGAATTATGTATGTGACGACTCCTTACAATCATGTGGTGGCTTTGGATGCCAGGACCGGCAAACAACTCTGGCGTTATGAGCACAAGCTTCGAACCGAGAAGTTTTGCTGTGGGCCGGCTAATCGAGGTGCTGCGGTAGCGTATGGAAAAGTCTACATGGCAACCCTGGATGCCCGACTGGTTGCTTTGGATCAAAAAACCGGCAGGTTGATATGGGATGTAGAGATTGCCGAAGATCCAGAAGCCGGGAAGGTCGAGTCGATGGAGCCCCTGACAGGTGTCAAAGAATTGCAAGGGGGGACCGTTACCGGGGCTTCAGGGTATAGTGCCAACATGGCTCCCCTCGTTTATAAAGGGAAAGTTATTGTCGGAACCACAGGAGCCGGGTATGGTCTTCACCTGGAATTTAAGGAAGGTGGGAAGCAGGTTCTGTCGGTAGTAGGCCTCTCCGGTGGGGGTAAAGGATTACGGGGTTTTCTAGTAGCTTATGATGCTCAAACCGGAAAAGAGATCTGGAGATGGTATACCGTTCCTGAGAAAGGCTGGGAAGGGGAATGGCGTACCCATACTCCCGATGGGGAAGACCTCCATCGGAATATCGAAGCGGAAAAAGAGGCCTTTAAAAAGTATCCAAATACCTGGAAATTGGGAGGTGGTTCCCTGTGGATGACGCCCGTTCCAGACCCGGAGTTAAACTTAATTTATTTTGGAACCGGAAACCCATCCCCTCAAATGGACGACTCCACCCGCCCGGGAGATAATCTCTATACCGTAAGTCTCGTGGCTTTGGATGCAGAGACCGGGCAACTCAAATGGTACTATCAACAAGTCCCCCATGATCGCTGGGCTTACGATGTAGCCAGTCCTCCGGTATTGTTTGACGTAATAATCAACGGACAAAAAATCAAAGCCGTCGGGCAGGCCAGCAAAACAGGCTGGTTCTATGTCCATGATCGACAAACCGGAAAGCTTCTCCTCCGATCAGAGCCCTTTGTACCTCAAGAAAATCTGTTTGCCAGACCTACCCCAGAAGGAGTCCGTATTGCCCCGGCCGGAGGAGGGGGGTCCAACTGGTCTCCCGTAGCTTATAGCCCCCAAACAGGCGCTGTTTATATTTCAGGTCTCCACCGACCTGCCTTATATGTTTCCCGGACTTTGACTCCAGAACCCGATAAACCCTGGCAAAGTTATACCTTTATCAAGTCTACCCAGGAAGAAACCTGGGGGACTTTCACAGCCATTGATACTTCTACCGGAAAGATTCTATGGCAAAAAAAGATGGAACTGCCCATGATAGGGGGTGCTCTGGCTACCGCAGGGGGTCTAGTATTTACCGGTGAGGGGAACGGCTACTTTGATGCTTTTGATGCCAAAACCGGAGAGATCCTTTGGCGATTTCAAGCCGGTGCCGGCGTAAATGCACCGCCCATCTCTTATGAAGTGGATGGAACTCAGTATATCGCAGTTGCGGCAGGAGGAAACTCTATTTTTGGATATCCCTTAGGAGATGATATTTTAGTTTTTGCCCTCTCAGAAAAGTAAAACGTAAGGCGTAGAACGTGCCCCCATTACGTTTTCCGTTTTCCGTTTTACAAAAGTATGAAATCGATTGAAAAAATTTTATTGGCAACAGATTTTTCTAAAAACTCCGAGCAGGCCCTGGATTATGCCCTTGTTTTTGCCGAGAAATTCCCTGCTAAGCTTTATATCCTTCATGTTGTTCACGACCTGAAGGGGTACACAGGGTTTTATGTTACTAAAACTCCCCTGGCCCAACTTCAGAAGGAATTGGAAGAAGAAGGAAAAGCCCAACTCGAAAAGCTTTGTAGAGAAAAGCTTAAAAATTTTAGTAACTATGAGGCCGTAATTGTTACCGGAAGCCCTTCTGGGGAAATTATTCGGATAGCCCGTGAAAAGGCCGTAGATCTTATTGTTCTTGGGGCCCATAGCATTGAAAAACCAGAGCATCGTTTTTTAGGCAGCACTGTGGAGAAGGTAACCCGCCAGGCACCTTGTCCGGTGTTGATTGTCTAAGATACCACCGATAATGACGATTAAAGTCGTTGATCATTCATAGCGGAGGTGGATAAGTAACAACGATTTTAATTGTTCATTTTATTTTCCGTAAAATGCAAAATTTTTGGTTGATTGTTTGTATGACTCTAACTTTATGGGGAGGTACTGTAGTGAATATACAAGGTCAAGATTATAGCTTAGAAGGTTTAAAACCTGGAACTTATGCGGTTTTTATGACGAATCATGGGACGATCATTTGTCAGCTTTTTGAAAAGGAAGCTCCTGAAACGGTTGCTAATTTTATTGGCTTAGCGGAGGGAACCAAAGAATGGGTAGACCTTAAAACAGGTGAAAAGGTCAAACGACCGTTTTATGATGGAACTATCTTTCATCGGGTTATTCCTGACTTTATGATTCAGGGAGGAGACCCCACAGGAACCGGTAGAGGGGGACCTGGTTATCGATTTAAAGATGAAATCGTTAAAGAGCTGGCCTTTGATAGGCCGGGTAGATTGGCCATGGCCAATGCCGGGCCTAACACCAATGGATCCCAATTTTTTATTACCCATAAGGAAACCCCTTGGCTCAACGGTCGGCATACCATTTTTGGTCAGGTCATTAAAGGGCAAGAGGTAGTTAACGAGATTGGAAATGTAAAAAAAGGACCCGGAGATAAACCAGTAGAAGATGTAGTACTTAAGAGGTTAATTATTGAGAGAATCAAATAGTTGAGGTTTGGAAAGATGAGTCAAGCGCTACTTTACTTAGTGTCCAGTTTCTGGCTGGGAGCCGTACATGCGGCAACCCCGGGCCATGGAAAAACCATTTCCGCAGCCTACATTGTAGGTGCAAGGGGTCGTCCCGTGGATGCCTTCATTCTCGGTATCTTTGTTACGCTATCCCATACCAGTGGTATTGTACTGGTGGCCGTTCTGGCCTCACTGGGTCTACCCGGGCTCATACCCCAGCGTGTAGAAGCTTACCTTGCTTTATTTACCGGGATTCTGGTAATTGTTATGGGGTTCTGGATGTTACTGGCCCAGCGTAACTTGTGGTCCCTGTCTTTATCCGGCTCCTCCCATGATCACGATCATGGCCCTTCAGGTGATCACATTCATGATCCCAATCATAACCATAACCATGAGCCCCATGCTTCCCATATCCCTGCTCATATGCATCAGCACGACCATGATCATGACCACTCTGGTGACCATGATCCCCATGAGCATGAACATTCGATTCCCCATCTCTCTCTACCTACCCAGGAGCAACATCCTGATCATGCCCCTAATCAGGATTCTTCATCGGTTCATCATCACGGACATGGACACGAACTCAGAACAGATTACCCCTATGAACCTGGGGAGGAGGTAAGTTTTCATAGTCATGGTTGGGGTATTCGCCATACCCATCGACTCGACGTTATTACTCAAAATCGACCCAGCTTGATGGTTCTTCTCGGATTGAGCATCGCAGGTGGGCTATTGCCGGACCCTGCGGCCCTGGCAATTCTGCTTTCGGCCCTGGCCAGTGGCAAAGTAATCCTCGGTTTAGGTACCGTTCTTGTCTTTAGTCTGGGATTCGCGACGACCCTGGTCGTTGTAGGGGTACTGGCAGCCAAGGTAGGGGAGACCGTATTAAACTGGCTCAGTGGACCTTGGGTGGTGAGGGTTCAGATGGCTACAGCGCTGCTCATTGTGGTTGTAGGGATTGTCCTGACCGCTAAAGCCTGGAGTACCGTAAGCGGGTTGATGTAGTAAGTTGATGTAGTAAGAGGAATATCCCTTCTTAACGGAATTCTCACATGAATGGTTCTCCTTTGATATTGGATAAATTCAGGACCCATCTACCGAAAGGGCACAGCATCAGGGGGGGTGGCATTCTTATAACCCTTTAACATCGAAATTTAGTATTAGTAAGGACCATCCTTGTGACTGCCCCTACCCCCCCCTGGCTACCCTTACGGCCCTGTTTAAGGGCGATCCCATCAGGGTCGTCGTCCTCCCTATACCTTCTACAACATCTTTCTACTTTATGGGATCCTTCATCTCCCTCCCTGGGGTCCCTCTTCAATCCGAATATTTTCCGTAACCCCTTTGACCCCTTCCACAGTTTTTATAAGTTCGATCACTTTAGCTTTGGTGTATAGATCTTGGACTACACCTTCTACGTGGACAATACCCCGTTGGGTTGTTGCCGTTAAATAATCCTGAGGAGGCGCCCGGAGCGGGACCTCTTCTAGTTTTTCTAAAACTTTCTTTGTGATTATCCTGTCTTCATTAATCTGCTGGGGTGTGCGGACTGGTACACCACAACTTAATCCAAAAACTAACATTCCCAAGATCAAAATCGTTTTAGGGAGATGATTTTGAAGTCTCATGGGTTAGATCAATAACTTAGTCGACTCTGGCTTGATCGGCAGGAAGCATCCCGAGCCATCCACTGATATCGGTATACCATACATTACCGGCGGCATCGACGGCGAGGTTGTAAGGGCGAGCATCCCGGCGAGGAAGACGGAATTCCTTGAGAACTCCATTGTGTAAGCGAACCAGGCTATGTCTACGCAGCATACCGAACCAGACGGATCCGTCGGGTGCTATGGCCAGGCCGGTAATTGCGGACCTCTCGTTACCAGGAGCCTGAAACTCGGTGAACTGGCCGTTGGCGTAGCGTCCGATTTTACTTGTACGGAACTCCGTGAACCAGACGACTCCCGTTGCGTCTACCGCAATTTCGGTCGGAGTACTACCTCGGGTGGGGACTTCGATTTCGGTCATTTTACCATCTGGCGAGATCCTTACCAACTTGTTGGCACTTTGGAGAGTAGCCCACACAGTGCCCTGTGCATCCACTGCAACCCCATAGGGGTCTCCTCGAGCAGACTCAAGCTGGTATCGTGTGAACTGGCCATCCTTAAGCCGTGTGATACTATAAGAAGTTGGCTCGGCAAACCAGACAGCTCCATCAGGAGCAACAGCGAGTTTACCTAATCTGGCGATGGGCGTTGAGAGGGAAAAAGAGGTGAGTTTGCCCGACTGGGAGATATTTGAAATGGCTCGCGCCGGAACATCGGTAAACCATGCCGAACCATCGGCAGCAACACCTAATCCTACGGGGACTAAGTTCTGGGAACCCTTGGGAAGTCGCTCGATTTTTCCATTACGAAAGAGTCCAATGGCATCTGAGAACTCAATGGTAAACCATACAGCACCATTGGGGGCTACGGCGATAGCCGTCGGAATATCTGTCGAGCGTAACATGGGGTATTCGATGAATCCGGGGTTAGAGAATAACCCAAGACGCCAGATGAGGATTCCCGCTCCCAGTAAGAGCGCAATGGAAGCCGCAATAGCCCAGGTTAGCAGAGATCGGGCGCGGCGTACAAATTGATAAGGTAGGGAAACCCGCTCATTCATGATAAAGTCTCCTTGATTTAGGATCGAGATAGGGTCGTGTTGACCGCACTTCGAGAACGTGCAAGCCAGCGGACCAAGATAATTCCAAGGATCGTCAGAAGAATCAAGAAGGCAGCACCACCCATCAAACTCACAGGATCGGCACGACTGAGTAATGATCCTCCTTCCATGGCCGTTCTTCTTAATTCACTGTAGGGAGTCAGGGCATATCCGGCATAAAGGGTTGCAGAATGGTTTGGGTCTCGTACCAGGGGTCCTGCTTCGAGATGGATGGGGAGATTACCTTCCATGAGATTCCAGTTATTTCCGCCGTCGGTACTTCGGAACAGACCCCGATGGGTTGTCAGCACAATAATGGTTCCACCTTCAGCAACGGCAATCCCATGGATGGAAGTATTGGCTTCTGGCAGTGGCCGTCCAATGGGCCGCCAATTCTCACCCAGATCCTCACTTGTGAATACCTGATCGGCTGCCGCAGCCCATAATTGATCGGATTCTGCAGGATCCTGTGAGAAAGCCTGTACACGACCCACAGGGAGTCCGGTATCCCGAGGTTGCCAGTTATACCTCCCATCTGGGCTCATCCAGATTCGCCCTCCTGCGATGACATAAACGGTTTCTTCAGAATTCTTAACCCCTGATTCGGGGTTTGTTCGATGGATGAGGAGGCCGGTTACCGGTCCTTGAGGAAGGCCCTTACCTGCATCTAACCAAGATCGACCCCGGTCCTCGCTTCGCCATAATCCACCGGGTCCTGCTACGTAAATTCTCCCGGTAACAGATCCTGGTGTGATAGCATAAGCCGGTATGGCACCCTTTGGAGTCGAGGTTTTATGCCATTGATTACCATCTTCGGTTACATAAATTCCCAAATTGGTTGAAGCAAAGGCGCGTTGCCCATCAGAATCAAAGGCTATGGCATAAACACCTCCGAACAATACCGTCGGGGCTTCTTGAACCCAATCACGTCCTCCATTGCGTGAGCGTAATAATTGAGTGCTTGTTGCAAGCAAGAGATGATTTGCATCGGTTGGGCTGATAGCCACGCCGAGGGCGTCGGTTAGAAAAAGTCCTGTATTTGCAGGGAACCAGGTCGCCCCGTTATCCCGGGATCGAAATAGACCCCCATAGGCACTTGGATCATGGGCATCCGCTTCAGAAAATCCCAGTATACCCATCAGCAAAGAGATGAAAGGCAATATTAGTTTGTAATTGAATGAATAAAGCGTCCTTATCCCTGCAGCGAAGCAATCTCTGAACATACAGATTGCTTCGTCACTTAGCTCCTTGCAATGATATCTTACTTTATGAAAAGCAAGTCGGTATAAGATAACCATCACTCCTAAATAGGGAACTTAGAGAAGGTAAAAAAACACGAGGAGTCCGGTTTTGCCGGACTCCTCGCAATATTTGATCATCCCTGCTGGCTTTACTTCTTGGGTTTACGGGATGGTTCTCCAGGAGCCAGGGTGATTTCGGCCATACGAGAACCATTAGGACCGACCCATGAATCCTTGGTAAGCGGGTATTTATCAGTATAAGAGAGGGGTTCGTGGGCCGCTACACAGTTATCATAACCGCCGGTGATCTTGTAACATTTCTCATAGGCCAGAAACTGTTGAACGGTATCGGTCTGTTGAGGGTTGGCAATCATCCAGTCGCGGATACCCTCCCAGGAGGAGTAAGCATCACTACCAAACATGAGCTGTCCTCTGGCCGTATTCACTTGCAGGAGTTGAGAACCTGCCGTATGGGCACGATGGGCCGGATGAATAATCAGACCGGGGGCAATCTCCATCATCCCATCCACAATGACTGCTTTCCCTTTTAAGACCTTACCATAAATCTGATCCAGGGTTAGCGGAGGATAACCGCAGGCGGGTGTACGCATACATCCACCGGGATCGGTATTCACTGCCCTGATTTTGGGATGTCCGGGATAGTTAAGGGCCCACTCGATCCCCCGTAACTCTTCTTTCTGTACATAAAGGACAGCATTGGGGAAATCATCGATTTGACCGGCATGATCCCAGTGACCATGGCCGATGACGATCTTCGTTACATCCTCAGGTTTAATCCCCAGCAGTTTTAACTGTTCTGGAAGCGGTGCCCAATGATCACTTCCGGTCATCTTTAGATATTCCTGTTGTTTCCATCCCGTATCATAGAGAACTATGTCCTTACCTCCCTTAATAACACCCACATTGACCGGAAGATCCACCGTATTAATACTGTTCATGGGATTCTTACTATCCGGAACAAAGGCACGATCAGGCATAAAGGCCCCAAAGGGTACTTTCATGAAACGGCTACTTTCAACCAGCCAAACCGAGTAGACTATGGGTGCTTCCTTTTCTTCGGCTCCAAACGCCACGGGACCAAAGGTGGTAGCTACCATAGCCAACCCGAACATCACCAGTAATACAAACCACCCTGCGCTTGTTACCTGCCTCTTTTGCATGTTTTCCTCCTGGGATAACCCTTACCTATGAATTTGTAATATCCAAGTCTGACATTACAAATCTACGGGTAGGGAGGTTGATCATAGGGTTTTAACGGCTTTTAAAAAGAAGAGGAAAGATCCCTAACTCTCCTCTTCATGGGGTCTCTCAGAGAGACACCATCCTTTAAAAGTTTATGACTTCCCACCCCTCCAGAGGGAAGATATACAAAAAGTCTATTCCTGAATGCCGCTGAAGGGTTATTTATCCTTCTTTCTGGATAATTAGTTCGGCTTATACTCTCCGGGCCACAATTCACTACTCACTTTGAGCAGAATGGTTGCTGCCTGCTCACTTTGCGCCTGGGCGGCAATTAAATGCTCGTCACGACCGTCATCGAGTACTTTGGTCATTTCTGTAATAGAATCCTGATAAAGCTTCACGGCCCTCACATAGTTCCAGTGAATCTTTTCCATGGATACCGGGGGTTCTATCTGGCGAAGCCGAAAAGCCGCCTTTTCAAAATTCTCGGCGACCGGTTTAAGCCTAGATTTCAGGGTATTTCGATCGATTTCCCCTAGCTTGTAGTAAAGACCGGCAAATGTCATACTGACCGCACTGAGTTTTACATCACTATGAATAGGCCATAATGCCGAAACATACGCTTCTTCTGCCTCAGTAAAGGCTGGTCGCAAAGGCTCGATCATGGTTCCCACACTATTTGTCGTAGTAACATTTATCTCACGCAGTGCAGCAAAGGTTACCAAGCCGATGAGTCCGAACATAACCAAACCCGTTAAGAGTACTTTTGCATTCGGTAAACGCGTTATCCAGGTTTGGTAAGGTACTTTTATGTTGGAATCCATCACAGACTTTACTCCTTTGAAAAAGGTTGAAAGAGGTTGGTCAAACAGAGGACTGTTATAGACCCACTAACCAATCCTGACTACATCAAAGTTGGGTCCTTTGTCAAGCTCAAAATAAAAATTTTTGAAAAATTTTTTATACCATAAAAATCTCCGGAGTGGCCTTTTTTCGGTTATTTATCCATCTTTAGATGGCCATAGAGGGAGGTCTTTGAAACAACTCTAAAGTAATCCCATCGGGATCCCGGAAATAAACCGCATACCCCCCTTTACTTTTACCGCTGGAGAGGCGGATAGGTTCTGATTTAAAACGTACCCCCTTTGCTTTCAATTCCTGATAGGCTTTCTTTATATCAGGAACTACAAAGCAGATATGAGCACTCCCCACATTGCAGGTTGTGGTATCTAAAACCTTTCCCTGAGGAGCCAGGTACTGAATGAGCTCTATGGTTTGATATTCACCTGCCTTCAAATGAGCGATAAGAAGATGAGCGCCGGGAAGGGCTGTGATCGTTTCGGCTTCTGTACCTGTTAGCTCTTTTTCCATCACAATAGGAAAACCCAAAATACCCTGATAAAAATCGATAGAGCGTTTCAGATTGCTAACTGTAAAGCTGGTGTGATGAATACCCGTTATTTCCATGGCTTTTTATTCTCCTTTCATCAAACTCTACTTTTGTTGAATGGAACCTGAGGCAGGAACGGAACCATTATACAAAACTTCAAAATTATAGATCGAGTTGGAGGTGCGAAAAAATAGATTTAACCTTTTTCCCGTTAAGGGCCTCCTTAAAGGGTCCTCCTCAACTTGTTATACCAGACCCAGATAGAAATATCATATCATATAACCTGTAATCTACAAGGTGATCATCCAGGATCGTCCTTAAACAAGACAGCCCCACTGGATCCCCCTACCGTTTAAGGGATATTTCAACGTAGAAATGGTATTATTCCCGGGGTGGAAAAATTTTGTTGATGACTTCGGCCGCCAGGTTAAACGCGGGGAGACCGCGAAACAAAAAGACCAGTCCTGCAACATCGTGTAATTCCTCACGGGTCGCTCCGGCGCGTACGGCAGCACGTGCGTGATATTCGGAAGCAGGGGAAATCTGGGATAGTAACACGGCAAACAGGATCAATTGGGCCGTCTTAATATCCATTGACTTTGGGTACATGGCACGTGCACGAAGCTCTTCTACCTGATCCAGAAGGTCCGGATCCACTTCAAGACCCAGGGCGATCCGATGCTGAATCCGTGGGGGTACAAAACCGATGAGATCCTCATAACGCTTTTCATATTGTTCTTTCTTTGACATGTTTTCTTTCACAGCTATAGGGGTTCAGGTTCAGGGGTATTGAGAGTTAGAGGGTAATTTCCCTGAATCGGGACATCGCCCTATCTGTAGAACAAATCGGAGGTTCCTCCGGTTGAGATGGCATTTTACCTTATTTGTTACTTACCTTAAAGTCAACACCCTGGACGATTAAATGGGATATACGGCAATATTTGCATTACCGCTACCGGATGATGGAGCATAGTCACCGTATTTTCGACCGGTTAGTTTAACGCCTTCCTGAGCGAGTGCCTCTAAAGTCCCCAGCATCGTGGCGAGGACACGACCCCCCATCTCGGCAACGGCATCACGGCTGTACTCAGGGAACCAGGCCAGTAATTGGGAAATATGACCCTGTTGCATTAAATCCATAAAGCGGTGGTCCATCTCGATCCGCTCAGGGGTAGGCCATAAATGGGGTCCCCGCACGATTTTATGGGATAAAGCGCAACTTGCGATAAATATAATGCGTCGACCGGTTTCTTTGCCGATTGCGTGGATAAGCTGTCCGACACGTAAGCATTCCCCATGATCTGCAGAAAGGCAGGTAGGAATTTCCACAACGGGTATCGTCGCCTCCGGGTCGAGGTAGAGGAGGGGTACCAAGGCCCCATAATCCCATTCGTAATGGGGCGATTCATTACGAAAACAAGGGATGCCGGCGCGTTGCAGAGTCTCCACAAAGACCCTGGCAAATTCCGGGTCTCCTTTACGTCTATAAGGAATTCCGGGAATCAGATCCGGTGCCTCCTCAGCTACACAGATCCCTTCATGGGGATTCTGACAGGTTGCGTACCAGTTAAAGCTGGAAACCCAGTGTGCCGAGTTGATAACAAACAAATCCGGTTGCAAAGCCCGCAACGCGGCGCCCATTTCCTTAGAACCCATGACCAAACCCCGTTGAAATTCTGGGGTTTTTTCCTCAAAGGCCATTCTGGGGGTATGCGACGCTACAGCACTTGCAATAACTCCTCCGGTCATTTTTATCTCCTTTCAGGTTTGAAAAATCTTATGAACAGATCCTTCTTTCAGGATTCGCCCCATACTTCCCGAGCAGTTTCGGCCACAAGGCGTAACTTGGCTTCCTGATCTGCAGGTGTGAGGAGATTCCCCTCCAGGGTTGAGGCAAATCCACACTGGGTACTCAAGGCTAACCTCTCCAGGGGGATGAAAGCCTGGGCTTCCCGAATGCGTCGTTTCAACTCTTCTTTGCTTTCAAGTTCGGCTTTCTTGGTGGTCACCAATCCAAGAACGACGGTTCTGTCCTCAGGAACATATTGTAACGGCTCGAAGCCTCCTGAACGTGCATCGTCATATTCCAGCAGAAAGCGTTGAAAGTGGGTATGACGGAAAACTTTGGTGATCGGTCCATAATCCCCCCGGCTGTGGAACTTGCTCCGGTAGTTCCCTCGACAGATATGTAATGCGAAGAGAATCCCGGGATGGTTACCGATCACGGCATTATCCATTTCAATACACCGATCAAGAAGACGATCCGGGTCGTTACCTCGCTGCCGATATCCTTCACGGTGTTGAGGATCCACCAAGGCGGCATATTGCGGACTATCGATCTGGATATAGGTACAACCCAGACGGATCAATTCAGCTACTTCTTCACGCAGGATATCCACCAGGTCGGATAAATAAGCATCGATGGTAGCATAGGCTCCCCTCGATTTCTCGGGCTCGTAATAGGCTGCCGCCTGTTGAGCGCTGATTAATGTAGCCTTAGCAGGGCGGTCGGTACGAGCCCGAAGATAGGTAAATTCTTCGGCACACAGGTGGCGCCGTCTCCGCAAGCGGGAGACCACCACAGGTCGTTTAAAAACCAGTTCCGTCCCTTGCTCATCTCGAAAAGGGATAGCCCAGCCACCAAATTTATCAAACCCTTCCACCGCATCGATAAGATGACCGAAGAAAGCATATCGTCGCATCTCCCCATCACTGATTACATCCACCCCTGCACGAATTTGGAGAGCAACGGCTTCGTCAACGGCCCGGTCCTCAATTCGCTTGAACGCTGCATCACTGAGGGCTCCCGACTCATAGCGTTCCCGAGCTTCTTTCAGATAGTCCGGACGCAACAGGCTACCGACCACATCACTTCGATAGGTATTCATGGCCCATCTCCTTTAATTTAGGTGACTTCTAAAAAACAATTTTTTCTACCTCTTCTAGAACTGTTCCATATCTCAGAGTTTACAGAAAGTCAACGGAAAAATCAGAAACGTCCACGGGTCAGGCCATTTCCAATTGAAGAAGAAGAACTTAAATTAACCGGCCAGCAAGGACCTGGCTTTACTTAATCGAGCGGCAATATCGATCTTTTGGGGGCAAACCGCACTGGCTTTTTTCAAGTCTTCGATGTCAAAGTTTCTGGCCTCCAAAGGAAGGGCCTGATAGAGTTCCCGGGCACGGGCTTGTTTACCGTAACATTCATAATACATCAAATACCTCAAGGAGTCGGCAATGGCTATCTTTCCATTTACAGCCGATTCACAAAGATGAGAACATCCATTACAGGCATAGCTGGCTGTAAGTGCTGCCAGCCGATTCAATTGATGCATTTCTTCTGCTTTGATGGTTTTTTGAGACTTGGCGGCTGCAATGTTCTCACGGGCAATTTTAACACTATCCATCTCGGAAATAATAGACGCTATCCGTGTATCCGCCCAAACAGATTTTAGCTTGGCCTGACCTAAGGTAAAGTTCTGGGAACGAAATTCCACAACCTTTTCAATATCCCCTGGAACCGATGCCATGGTTTTCATAGCCAGCAGGCCGATGCCGGCTTTACTACAGGCATCTATGGCCAGGTTTAACTCCCGATCTCCGTACTGTCGAAAATTATAGCGGAAAAGAATGGCATCAATTCCACCGACCTCTGCAGCTTTATTCAAGAGTTTCACAACATCTCCGCCATGACAGGAAAAGCCAAAAAACCTGGTTTTTCCAGACTTACGTAACCTGTCTCCTGCTTCGATAAAAGCTTTATCTAACATACCGATATCATCAATTCCGTGCATGAGATACAAATCCAGATAATCGGTTTGCAATTCGGCCAGGCATTTATCGATATCGGCGATAAGACCTTCAGGAGTTCGATTTCCTGATTTTGAAGTAATCCAGACTTTTTTTCGATCTCCGATTTGCTTAATAAAGTTGGCAATAGCTCGATGGGAAGCTCCCCAGCCATAGGAAAGAGCCGTATCCAGATAGGTTACTCCTTCTTTAAAGCAAAGATGCATGACTTTGTCATAAACGGGATCCAGGCTTTGAGAAGTTCCCAATCCCAAAATGGGAATTTTGACCCCGGTTTTACCCAACTCCCGGACAGGCATGGCCGGTGATTCGGCAGGTTGTTCGGCTGTTGCTGTCTCGGTGGAGGATTCCGCCGTTTTAGAGGGTTTGTTTGCCGTTTCTGAGCAAGAACTGGTGGTAAGGATCCCGGCTGCGGTCAGAGTGACAGTTTTAAGAAAACCTCGACGTCCGATATTTTTTTCTTCCATGGCAAATATCCTCTGGGACACGGGAACTTTGGGACACGGAGACGCGGAGACATTGAGACATTTCCCCGCGTCTCCGTGTCTCCTAGTCTCCGCGTCTCAATGTCTCCACGTCCCAAAACCTCCGTTCCTCAGTTACTTGTACTACTCCTGAAATGGAGTAAAAGTCTGCGGCTCTTGGATCGACTTTCCCCGATGGCGGTTACATAAACCGCAGGGTCGTCCTGAACTGGGCACTCATGCTGGCAGATACCACAGCCGATGCATAAATCTGGAACGATAAAAGGTTTATTCAGGATGACCCTTTTCCCAAAAACATCTTTGACTTCTTCATCGATGGTCTGTATGGCTTTGGGTGAAACAGGACAAACCTCTTCGCACACCACACAGGGAATCTGGTTCGCCCAGGGGAGACATCGGGTGGTGTTGATAAAAGCAGTTCCCAGGACAATGGGTCCTTTCTGGGTATACTCACCCTTACCCAGTTTTTCAGCGACGGTGATTTTACGAATGGCTCCGGTGGGACAAACTTCGGAACAGAGGGTACAGTTAAGCTGGCAATGACCGATATTGAAATTCATAACGGGGGTCCAGAGCGTTTCAAAACCCCCTTCCTTGAGGGTTGCCGGTTGCAGAACGTTGGTGGGGCACATGTTAATACACTGATCGCACTTGATACATTTTTTTAAAAATTCAGGCTCGGCTACCGAACCGGGCGGTCGAATCATGTGGGGAGAGAAATTCTCATCGGTGGCGGTTCCATTATTTCGAAGTAGAGGAAAAGCCAGCAATCCGGTAATCCCGGCAAAAACGAGGCGACGTCGGGAGATATCCGGGGCTTCAACTACCTGTTTCCTATCCAGTCCCATCATGGTAAATTGGAGTGCATCTTCCGGACAATCGTCGATACAATTCATACAAGAAAAACACTCGCTTTTTCGGACCATACTTTGGGGATCTGCAGCCCCTTCACAGCGGGTCAGGCACAGGTTACAGTCGGTGCATTTTGTGACATCTCGATTGATTCTAAAGAGCGAGTAACGGGCAAGTACCCCCAAAAAAGCTCCCAAAGGACAAACGAATCGGCAGAAAAACCTGGGTTTCCAAAGATTTAAAGCTACAAAAAGGAGAAACCATAAACCAATCCAAAAGGATCCCACAAAAACCCTGTGGGCTACACCCGGAGAGAACTTTAAAGTATCCGACCAGGAGGCTTCGATTCTGACCCTGGCAAAGAGGGGGGTTATAGCGCTTATCAGCATGTTCCAGGCTGAAGATACAAAAGTTGCAAAACCCCGATACATCATGACAATAGGATCTAACAGCCCAATCTGGAGGGCTCCCAATGCCGCCATAATCAAAAAAACCACCAGGATGGCGTATTTAAAATACTGAGCCGGGTGATATCGGTTTTGCTCGATCCGTTTTGAGTTGGGTTGGATATTAAAAAGGTAATTTACAAATTGATGTAAGGTTCCAAACGGACAGATCCAGTTACAGAAAACCCTTCCAAAGAGGAAGGTCAGTACGATAATTCCCAGGGCCCATCCCAGGTACCGGTAGATATATCCGGTAGACAAGGCCGTAGAAACTGCAACCAGGGGATCCATTTCCAAAAGCCTGGAAACAGGATAACCTTCCAGGCGAGAGGTCCAGGTTGCCCAGACTGAAAATAGGAACAATCCGAAGAATACCACCTGGGAAAAAACCCGTACCTGCGTGAGGCGTAAGAATTTTCGTGTTTTTTCTTGAAGGGTAACGGGTCTGGATAGACTCATACAACCTCCTTGATTCTTCCCCGGAAATCTATCTTTCCGCTTCCCTTTTGCTCGGCTTTGTAAAGATACTCCGGGAGTTTTTCCTTTCGTTCCAGAAGATTTTCAAAGGCCCAGGCATCCATGGCGACCGGATCAACCCCGGCCATAATCACATCTGCCGGTTTAACATCTGAGGGATCGCCTCCGGTAGGGCCGTTTTTCATTAGAATGCGAGTTCCATCCAGAATCGTCAAAGTTGGTTTGATCATGATAGACAGATCCGAGACAATTTCATGGATATTCTGATGGAACTGATTCCGGCGACCCCCCAGGAGCCCGTACCAGTTTTTGATTCCCATGGAAGCATAGCAGAGATTATGATCCTTCACCGGAGCCACCCCGATGACTTTATTTACATTCTGAAAGGGTCTTTTGAAAAAAGGCCATCGTTCGATTAACGTGGCACCAGGGGTGTACAAAATTTCGAAGGCATTACTATCCGGAAGATAAACCTTCCCTCCTGCGCGTTCGGTAGCTAAACGAATTCCGCTCTTGGCGAAACAATCTACGGGCGATTCAATGGGATTATCGGCCACCCGCACTTCTCGAGCGCGACCCTCTACCAATAAAAGACGGATCAGCTCTTCAATGATCTCCGGATTAGTGGTGGCTCCTAACATGGGTGGGCGATCAAAGGCGACATTGGGTTTGATGAGAACCACATCTCCGGGTTTTATGTATCGGGTGATTCCACCAATGGCATCCAGGGCTTTTCTCAGTTTAACACCTATACTTCCCTTCCGGCCTATACCGATATCAAAAACCCCGGCTTCCTTGGGGACCCGAAAATCGGGTAATTGAAATGGTTTTTCTTTAGGTTGACTTCGTAAGCCGGTAACGTCTCTTAATGAGAGAGGGTAGTTTTCAGGAGCCAGCATCAAATAGCCTGCTGCCGCGCTCATGGCTGCAACGGCAACCCCCTGTTTGATAAACTCTCGCCGGCTTACAGGTTCTTTTTGATAGTCTGCATGTGGATATTTTTTACTGCCCATGCTGAAACCCCCTTACAAATTTCTCCATGATCGGTTGAATTTGGTTTTTGTCGGCCAGGTTTTCAATCCCGAAGATAAAAGAACCTTGCTGACTTATCACAAAATAGTTTTTCAAATAATTATGTTGCAGTATGACCCCCCATACTGTCTCTTCAACCTTCTCATAGTCGAGGCTCTGTTCATTGAGGATTTCCTCGAACAGCTTTTTGGCTTCCTCCGGGGACCCCGCTTGATGAACAAAAGCTCGGGCAGGATCGTTGGGATTGAATTGGCCAAACCAAAAATCTTTGAGAAAATCAAATTGAAAAACGTTCTTACTTTGAAATGTGATCAGGCTGGAGGGAATCTCCAACCCCCGGCTGAGGATTTGAAACTCCTCTGAAACACTTTCCTCAGGTTCTTCTAATTGGGAAAAGGCTCCAGCCACCTGTTCGGATTTTTTGCGGATCTTTTCACTTTCCCGATCTCCGGCTATTCTAAAAAAGTACCTGCCTTTTCTTCCAATGACTCCGTTGGAGGTTTTGAAAAAGGTCACCGGACCATTCTGTTGAATCTCCTTATCATCGGACCAATGATCCGAAAAAATCCCTATACTTCCTGTGGTACTACCCTGATCAAAAAGCTCAATCGACAATTCACTTCCGTCATCCTTTGATTTTAATACGATATAATACAGCGACTTAAATCCTTGTCGAATGAATTTTTCAGCTTCTCCGTCGATCTTTTCAAAAAGATTGTTCGGATTGAACTGTTTCAAACGAGACGCGAGCTGCCAGTCCTGATCCAGGATGGTCTCGGGAAATATACCCAGGTCGGCGGTGGCAGGTTTGATATCCATCCCCGGCTCCACCCAGGGTTTTAAGGGCGGGGTATACAGTTTTTCTGGATGGGAGCTTTGCAGGAGTTGTTCCGGGGAAAGGGTCCGCTCTTTAGGATCATAGTGGTGTCTCTGGGCAAAGACCCAGAGACTTATACCTATCAGAATACCAAAGAGCCCCAGAGTGACTATATTCTCGCTAAGAGGGATATACTTCCGTAAAAGTTTACGCCTTTTAGCGTTGAAAACACGATCCTGGTTCATAGAGCTCTCGTTTTACTAACTCACATCCAGAACAAAGTTAAATGTAGCCGTCTTGCCTTCGTTGGAATCCTGAACTTTCATGAGTAGCTCAGGTCTAAAGATAAAATCGGTCTGGTTAAGTTGCTCTCCGGGAAAGTAGAGCTGGGTAGTCAGAATCGGTTTATTGGGTGCCTGGACTTTTACATGGATGTGGCGCGTCCTTCCTGGATATAGCCCGGGAACAATGGTTTCCAGATGATAGCGTCCGGCTTCATCAGAGAACTGGTGGCCTCGCAATTTGTAGCCCACATTATCGTAGACGCCTTTGGCGTCTGCATGCCAAAAGTCTAAAAGGGCTCCCGTAATCGGCTTACAATCTGTCGAAAGAACGTATCCTGTAACGATGAGTTTAGTCCCTGTAATACCCGGTTCCAGTAACGAAGTCCGCCTGGGAGATTTAGGTTTGAAAAAAGGACCTTCTGCGTTGGATGGAGTGAGGTCCTCCTCATCCCCACAAGCCGGAGTTGGCGGTAATTCTTGTGTCTGGGCAATAACCTCTAACCCATCGTGTAGTACCATTGCGCCTATAGCCGGTATTGTAAAACAAGCTTGCAAAAATTCACGACGGGTCTGGTTAAAGGGTTTAGAGTTTTTCATAGATTTTAATCCTCCTCTCGGTTTATTTTTCATTGGCCAATTCGGCAGCAATGGGGTCGGCTCCCCATACAATGAGGTAGGTTAGCGGAGCATTGGGTAAAAAGGCTTCCATCCTGGCCTGGAGCTCCTTCTTAGCTTCCTCGGTCAGGGTGGGTTGTCCTTTTGCCAACGATTTAACGGCTTCTCTATAAGCCTGAATATAGGTCTTCTCCCAATCCAGCATTTCCAGGGAACCTGGTTCGCCATGACCCGGGTAAATTGTCTTCATATCTTTAAGCTCGGTTTTTAACCGATCCAGATTCTTCAACCATTGGCTACTATGCCCGTCGGCCATATAGGCATGGGCTCTATTAATGACCTCGTCCCCGATAAAAGCAACTTTTTCATCTCCTTCCAGGACCCAGTAAGAATCGCTATGGGATTCCCCAGGACCCAGATCGTGAACCGTTAACGTAACTCCATCCAGGGTAATAGATTCTCCGTCCCGAAGGGTTTTTGTCGGAAAGATTCTCTTTTGTGGCCACTCCTCTCCGAACCTCTTACGACCACTTTCTTCTCTTTCTGGCGTGTAGGTTGTTCTCATAACTTTATCCACACCTTCCGTAGCTATGACCGGTACGTTATCCGATCCCAGTACTTCGGATAAGCCATTGGTATGATCGGGATGACCGTGGGTCAGAAGGATGGCTAAAAGGGGTTTTTTCAGAGCCTCTATTTCTGCCCGGATGGCTTTACCTTCTGAAATCGTCAAAGACGTATCGATGACGATAACTCCATTTCCGGTCTCTATCTGATAAGAATTTACCCAGGCGGCTTTCGGATCAGATGCATGACGATGAATGACAGGTTTAAAGGCCGGTTGAGCTACCTGACTAAGAGAAACTACCATGACGAGGGTTATCACCAACCTAAGAGATCCCTTCAAGACTGATTCTTTGCTCATCGTCTTTTCCTCCTGAGTCTCTATTAAAAGACTCTGCTCTGTGCCAAAACCTGAAGGTTCAAAACGATTTCGAACCGATCAAGCTTCGCATCTCGAGATAATTTCCCAGGATTTTTACAAGATTTTATCCATCCTGGAGATCTTAAATATAAAGGTAGCTTTTATTACGTGAATTTCAACGAAAAGAATTTAGAAGTGTCAGATAAAGTTCTTCTTGCTGTCGAACCATATCATCGATATCAAATTCATCTACCAGGCGGGTTCCTTCCTGGCCCATCTTTCTGGCAAGGTCAGGATGTCGGAGGAGATAAATAACTTTTTCGGCCAATCCTTTGATATCCCTTGGTGGAAGGAGATAACCGTTCAGACCCTCTCTAACGGCCTCCGGAGCTCCGTCTACACAAGTTGCCACAATGGGAACACCGGCGGCCATGGCTTGAGGAAATACCCGGGGGAGTCCTTCCCATAAAGAGGTTAGAACCAGGATATTCAGCAGGTGTAAAATTTCCGGGACATCTCTCCGCCAGCCAACCAGGTGAACAACTTGAGCCAAATGAAGAGCCTGAATGCGGGCCTCAATCTGAGGGCGAAGTTCACCATCACCAACCATCAGAAAGTGAGCTTCAGGTATTTGTTGATGAACCAAATAAGCCATCTCGATGAAATCTAAAGGAGCTTTTTGGGGTTTAAAGCAGGCGATCATTCCCACCAGAGGAACATCGGGAGGAAGACCGAGTTCTTTTAATTTGACCGGGCGGTCTAACACAACATCTCGAAAGGAAGCGATTTCGATCCCACTTCGGATTAAGGAGACTTGAGAGGAATGAAATAAATTTAACCCGATTCCCTTTTCTATATTGGCCCGGGAAACCGCGATAAACCGGGTTGTAATCGGAGAAGTGATCCGTTCCAGGAAGATAAAAAATTTTTGTTGAAGGAAATTTTGATGATCATGGAACCCGAAGCCATGGATGGAGTGAATAATAAAGGGAACTCCGGCCAGCTTTGCAGCCCATCTTCCTACAATTCCGGCTTTGGAACTATGGGTATGAACAATAACCGGTTTTTCTTTGATCAGGATCCGCCGGATCTCTAATAAAGCTTTAAAATCCTGTACCGGATTTACTTCCCGGATCAGCGAGGGAAGATAATAGCGGGTAACCCCCTGGAGCCGATTGGCATCTTCTATTAAGACCCCTTCCCGGCCGGTTATAAGGATGGGTTGAAACCGAGCACGGTTCAGGTGGGCAAGGGTATAGAGGGTATTTTGTTGAGCCCCCCCCAGCTCCAGTTTAGTAATGATATGGGCAATTTTGTAATTCAAGTTTGGGCGTGTGGGAAGTATGGGGGTATGGGAGTATGGGAGGTATGGGAGTATGGGAGTATGGAGGAGTAGAGGGTATAAGGGTAGGGAAGTATATTCCTTTATACTTCCACCCTCCCACACTTCCATACTTCCATACCCCCATACCTCCCATACTCCCACGATTTTACTTCGTATCGGCCAGAAGCATCCGCTCTACGTCCAGGAGCATGATCAGGCGACCGGCCCGTTTTCCCACGCCCCAGATATACTCGGAGTCGATTCCCATCACCTTACCGGGAGCCGGCTGGATTTCACTTTTTTTAACCCGTAGGACTTCGGTTACCTGATCGACTAAAAAGCCTACGATAAGAGTGTTTGCACCTGATGTTCCGGCCAGCTTCACCACAATAATTCGGGTAGATTTTCCCATCTCGGTCTTGCCAAGATCAAACCGTTTTTTGAGATCTAAAATAGGGATAATGTCTCCCCTCAGATCGATGACTCCCTCTACAAAAAAGGGAGCCTGGGGGACCGGCGTCATATTTTCCACAGGTTTAATAATCTCGCGGACATGGAAAATATCGATCCCGTATTCGCTATCGGCCAGCTTAAAACAAACTTGCTGTAACTGTTCATCCTCACCTGAGGGTAATTCTTTTGTATTTAATGCGGGAACAGTAAGGTTATCCATGGTATTTAAATTTTTAGCTTAAGTTTCTATCGAAATCTTGCATTTAAAGATTCGATCAATCCGGCAACATCCAAAATGAGAACGACCCGACCATCTCCTAGTGTTGTAGCACCTGCAAACCCCGGGGTATCTGCCAGGTACCGTCCCAGGGGTTTAATGACAATTTCTTGTTGATCTAAGAGTTCATCTACAATGACCCCGATTTTTCTTTCTGCCAGGCCCACAACGACCACATAAAAACTGTTTTTATTCCTCTGGGAATTAGGCAGGTTAAAGGCGTCGGTCAGACGCATGAGGGGGAGGATCATATCCCGAAGTTGGGTAACTTCCTGTTTATCGATCAACTCTATTTTATCGCGGGTCATCTTAAAGCTTTCGAGTACGGAAGTTAAGGGGATGGCATAAGTCTGATCAGCCACCTTCACCAACAGTACCTGGATGATGGCCAGGGTCAGGGGAAGTTTGATGATAAACTTGGTTCCGAGACCCGGCGTGGTTTCAAAATCAATGGTTCCCTTGAGTTTAGAAAGGGTACTTTTAACCGCATCCATTCCAACACCTCGCCCCGATATATCTGTAATGGTTTGAGCCGTAGAGATCCCTGTACTCATCATAACACTTAGAATTTCACTTTTACTGAGATGGGCTCCTTTTTCGATAAGCCCTCGTTCTATAGCCCTTTGGGTCAGTTTATCTACATCGATACCGCCCCCATCATCTTCGACCTCGATAACGATATGATTTCCTTCTTGATAAGCGTTGAGAATAAGGGTTCCTTCGATGGGTTTATTCCGTTCCAGGCGGAGGGGAATAGGTTCAATCCCGTGATCCACAGCATTTCGGATCATATGAACCAGAACTTCTCCCATTTCATCGATAACAGCCTTATCCAGTTCTGTATCTTCTCCTTTGAGAATGAGTCTGACTTTTTTATCCCCTGTTCGGGTTAAGTCCCGTACAATTCGAGGAAATCGACTAAACAACTGACCAATAGGAACCATACGAACCTGCAAGATCCCCTCCCGCAAATCTTCCAATTTTTTAGAAGTAAATTTGTTATTCTTTTTGAATTCATCCCATAATGCACGTAATTTAGGATCGGGTTCAATTTGTGCTTCTATTTGCTGATAGCGCGCTTTAGCTAAAACCAACTCTCCCACGATATTCATAAGATTATCCAGCTTTTTAATGTCGACCCGTACCGTATTTCCCAATGCCTCTAAAGACTCTTTTTCTCCTCCTCCCACTACTGACTTGGGTTGCTCCTGAAGGGGAATTTGTTTTTCCACCTTTTCAGGTAATGGCTTCCTCTGCTCCTCAACAGCTTTAGCATGGGCAGTCTCGATAGATACAGAAGTTTCCAGAGGTATCGATCTGGGTTCCTGGACGGGTATAGAGGGTGCCGAGACGGGGGATTGGCTTATCGCTCCAGTTTTATCTTCGGGTAAAAGCGATTGAACGATGTAATCGGTAGACTGAAGTTCTGTAACATTCCTTAAATTCTCCATAACCTCTGAAAGGTTCCATTTACAGGCGAATATTACTTTAAGCTGAAGATCAAAGGTACTCGAAGATTTTGAAATAGGAAGTTTGGCAATGACCTCTCCCCATCCATTTATCTTTTCAAGGATTTGGCTCATGGTCCGTTCCAGATCTGTTATTTTAAGATTTAACAGTAGTTCATAAATAGGTATACCCTTCTGGATGTTCTCTAAGAGACGCGCTTCTTCGTATTCCGTTAAGACCCGGCTTATTTCTTTGGGAATATGATAAAGATCGAGGGGAGATTTCTTCTCTGTTGGAGTTACCTCCCCTTCCATCAGACGGTCTATTTGGGTCAGAAGATCAGACAGATTTACCTTCTGATCAACTCCTGTCGAAACCTCTTTCAACAGGATTTTTACCATATCCACCCCTTTAAACAACAAGTCTACGAAGGTATCGGTTAGTCGAATTTTATTCTTCCTTAGGAGGTCTAAAAGGAACTCCATTTTGTGGGTCAGTTCCTTAATTTTATCGGCACTGGCGAGACCGGAGTTTCCCTTAAGGGTATGGAGGGAACGAAAAATTTGATTGACCAGCTCCGGGTCAGGATTTTCCCGGTTAATCTGTTGTTCCAGTTTCAACAGATTTTGATCCAGGGATTCTAAAATCTCTGTAGATTCTTCTATAAAAACTTCTATAAGCTCGTCCATATACTGAGGGTTAACAACCGGATACGGTTAGCTGATTCTTTTACTTTTTTTCTTCTTCTCCTTCACCTTCGATCCCCCTCTCCCAAGTTGGGGGGGTGGGGGATAGGGTGGGCGAGGACCCTTTTGACCGTTTCTACAATCTGATCGGGTTGAACCGGTTTCATGAGGTAAGCCTGGGCCCCCAGGCTAAGCCCTTTCTTTTTATCTTCTTCACTATCCTCCGTTGAAATAATAATAATGGGGATATTTTTGTATAGCTGGCTATTCCTACAATATTGAATAAATTCCAGGCCGTTGATATGGGGCATATTGATATCTAAAAGGATCAGATCAAAATGTTTCGTGGGAAGTTTTTGTAGCGCTTCAAAACCATCTTTGGCTTCCTCAGAGTGTAGGTTAAGGCTTTTAATTGCAGTTGAGAGGATACGACGGGTTGTAAAGGAATCATCTATAATAAGAACATTCTTTTGCATGGAAATTCATCCCTAACTTCTTTGACCCGGTTTATCAGACCTTGGTTTAAGAACGATTCTATGTAGTTGCCAATCGTTGATTTCGTCGCTCCACCGCGGCTTTTCGTATAATGGTTGCTGCTTGAGCTGCCAGGAGACGACCCTGATGAGATTGATCCGAATCGGGATCCAGAATTACGATATAATCCGATTTACCCCATTTACGCAACAGAAGATAGCCTTCCTGGAGGAAGAAGAAAACATCTTTAAGCTTACTGACAAAATTTTGGGCTTTGGATTCTACAAAGGTGAGGAGCTCTTTTTCGCTTTTAAAGGGATTGAATGGCTGAGTTTTGGGAGATTTGTTTTTTTTCTGACCCCGCAGGAGTATAGAAGCCTTATCTTTGATCCGAATATAGAAAATTTGGAAGGCCGTGGAATTTTCCAACAACTGGCTGAGTTCTTCTTCCAGTCTGGCTTTAAATTTCGGGTAGGGTTCTATAACGGGAGTTGAAGACGAGCCGAGAGATTTTGTGGCACCCTGGATTTCGCGGGTATCTATGGCGCATAACAGAACAACCAGGTTCATAGGTTTTCCTTTTGGCATTCTTTCGGGATCGGCCCTCCCAAAGGAAAAAATCCCCTCTGTCCAGTTTACCAGCATATGGAAAGCCTCCTCACCTTCCAGCCTTACCTTAACCCCTTTAGACGTATCGACCAGGGCAATATACTCGATGTTTCCATAACGCATATGCATGGAGGCACTCTGTCTGCGTTTAGGATTGGTCAGGGTAATGTAACCAGAAGCATCTTCCAGATGGAGCATCTGTAAGAGAGAGGGTAAGTACTCATTGGATAAATCTGCAATAAGACCAGTTCCCTTCTTTAAACTACGGGTGCTGATATTAAGGAGTCTATCCAGCTTTTTACGCAGGTTATCTAAAAAGATAGGGAGGGACTCTGCACTGGAGGGTTTTACAATATAATCCAGAGCTCCGGCGTCTAAAGCTTCGCTGGCGATGTCCTGTTCTCCAATCCCGGTCAGGAAAACAATGGGAATATCGGCAATGGCCGGGTTGGAATGCGACTTTATTTTATTGGTTGCTTCAATACCGCTCATGCCAGGTGTCATGATCACATCCATAAAAATGAGATCGGGAAGGAGAACAGGTTCTTCCTTTGCACGCATTTCCAGGAGTTCGATAGCTTTCTCTGCAGATTCTACCGGAATCGCTGTATGATCTGCCAGCTCGATCATCTGAGACAGATAATGCCGTACGGTTTTACTATCATCGACAATCATGACTCTGGCCATTTCGGAACCCCTCCTAAGAGAGAATGGATTTAATTTTATTAATCAACTGGGTGGTACAGAGTTTAAGATCCTGGTCTTTTTTTACATAGCCCCGGGCTCCAGCCAACTCTGCAGCCTTTTTGATTTCTTCCTCTGGTCTGGCAGAAAAAATAACGATGGGGATTTTAGCGGTTTCATCCATTCCCTTTAACATGACTCCCAGATCTTCTCCCTCTAAGGCCGGTAAGTTTAAATCTAAAATGATCAAGTCCGGTTTTTCATTCATCTGGAGGATTTCTAAATGACCAGATTCTGCATCTTCGACACAAACCACATCAAATCCACTCTTTTTTAAGGCATTGGTCAGAACCGCCCTTACATAGCGACTATCTTCAACAATTAAAATCTTTTTTGGCATGGCCCTTTCCTCTTTTATTTTTCGTTTGACAATACGAAACTAACGTGCTACTCCATAAAAATATCAATAGATATCTCTCAACGGAGAGTTTATCGTCTAAGCCTATATGGCCTGATAGATTCTGGATTCTATTGACGGCAAACCAGTAGGCATATCATAAGAAGTTGTGAGTTATAAGTCAAGCTTTTTTGTTAAAGCTAGATGAACACAAGGTGAGTAAGGGTTTTATGCTTTATCCGGGAAATTTATTCAGAGACCCACCGTTTACCTTAAAAAAATGGAGAGCATCAAGAATGGTTACTATTCTAATTATTTTTATGCTTTCTACCTTTTATCTTCCCCTTGTAGGAGAAGAAAATCAAGCAGTAAAGGGGTCTTATCCTGTTACCAGGATATCCCTTGCGGCAGATGCCCCAATGGCCTCTAATCCGCCCCCTGCTTCGGACGCTCAGGTTTCTCAACTAGAGGCCTTTCAAAATGCCTTTGTCAGTGTAGCCGAGAAGGTCAAACCTGTTGTAGTCAGCATTCAATTAAAGGGAAGTTTTAAACATCCTTCCATTCGGAGTAAGGGCTTCCCCTTTGAAGACTTTCCCATGCGCAGCTCCGGTTCAGGAATTTTGGTAGATGAGAGGGGTTACATTTTAACCAATAACCATGTTATTGAAAATGGTGGAGATATTGTAGTTACGCTTTCTGATGGGCGCAAGTTTACGGCCAGGTTGATCGGACAGGATACTAAAACCGATTTAGCAGTTATTAAAATAGATGCCAATACCCCCTTACCAACGGCAGTCCTGGGGGATTCCAGTAAAGTTCGAATTGGGGAGTGGGCTATCGCCATCGGTAATCCCTTCTCTTTAGATAAAACCGTTACCGTAGGGGTAATCAGTGGTTTAGGTCGCTCGAATATAGGAATTGCAGATTATGAGGACTTTATTCAAACCGATGCCTCTATCAATCCTGGGAACAGTGGGGGTCCTCTTCTAAACCTGAAGGGAGAGGTGGTGGGAATTAATACGGCTATTATTGGACAGGGACGCGGGATTGGTTTTGCCGTTCCCATTAATATGGCCAAGAAAGTCATGACTCAGCTCATCAGCCAGGGTAAAGTCGTTCGAGGTTACCTGGGTATCATGATAGAGCCGATTACCTCGGAAATCGTAGAAAAACACAAGCTGAAAACCGAAGAAGGAGTCCTGGTCAGTAAAGTTGTCGAAAATAGCCCGGCCGAAAAAGGCGGTCTCAAGACCGGTGATATTATCCTTGAATTTAAAGGAAGCAAAGTCAAAGACGTTAAAGAACTTCAACGGGTTACTGCTGAAACCACTCCAGGAGAAAAGGTAGATGTTAAGATTCTCCGTGATGATAAGGAAGAGGTTCTGAAGATCGAGGTAGCCGAATTACCCGAGGAAAAGATCATGGCTTCCACCAAGGAAAACCCTGAATTTCAACGTTACGGAATCAGTGTTCAAGATTTAACCCCGGAACTCGCCGAGAAGTTTGGTCTGGAAGAAACAGAAGGTGTTTTAGTAACCGATGTAGATTCCAATAGTCCCGCCAATGATACAAATATCCGACGGGGAGATGTCATCCTGGAAATTAATAAAAAGAAGATCAAAACCGTTCGAGATTTTGAAAAATCCATGGACAAAATCAAAAAAGGTGAGGATGTTTTGCTCCTCATCGCAAGAGGGAAACGTACTTTGTACGTTGTGCTAAATACCAAATCATAAGATAAAGAGTAGGGAAGTATGGGGGTACAAGGATATGAAGAACCTCCCATACCCCCATACCCCCATACCCCCATACCCCCATACTTCCATACTTCTTTCTAAGTGCATCCAATACTCTTCAAATTCGGTCCGCTGGAAATCCGATATTATGGCCTCATGTATGCCATTGCCATACTTATCGGGTTGTATTTAATCAAACGCGAGGTTCTTCGTAAAAATATCCCACTCAATGAAGATCAGATTACCAATTTTGTTCTGCTAACGGTATTAGGTGGCATTATCGGTGCAAGAATTTACTATGTTATTTTTAGTTGGGATTACTATTCCCAAAATCCTTTGGAAATTCCGGCTATCTGGCATGGCGGTCTGGCTATCCATGGAGGTATTATCGGAGGTGTCCTGGTCGGATACTGGTTTACCCGGCGATATCATATTTCCTTCTGGCGCATGGCCGATGCTGTAGCTCCGAGCATCATCCTGGGACAGGCCTTAGGGCGATTTGGGAACTTTATGAATGGAGATGCCCATGGAATTCCCACAACAATGCCCTGGGGCATCGTATTTCCGCCCACAAGTATAGCCGGTAGAGAATTCCCTGGTCAACCCCTCCATCCCACCATGCTTTATGAAATGGTTATCAATTTTGGGATCTTCCTCTTACTCTGGAAACTCCGCACCCGTCCTCACAAAGATGGCTTTATTTTTTGCCTTTACCTGATCGGCTATTCCATCGGTCGCTTTATTGTCAGCTTCTTTCGTGCCGATGACCTCTACCTGGGTCCCTTAAAAATGCCACACGTAGTCAGTGTTATAACCATTCTCGTGTTTGGTTATTTGATTTTCAAATGGCGCTTATGGGAGGTATCTTCCGAAGAACAGGCCTCCTCCACAGCCAAAACCAGATTGATTAATCCAAGCAAAGGAGGGAAATAGAACAGAGGCAAGGAGGCAAGACCTCTTCCTTCTGACCATCAATCCCGGCAATTCGGTGTTTGATCTGACGTGTGTACAGAAAGGGACCAGGATGTTAGCCCCTACCCAACCCCTTTCAGGTAACTCTCTTAACTCTCTGCCCTTACCTCCCCGGCTCCTCTCCCACGCTGTGGGAGAAGGGAGCCGACAAATCTCCAAATCAACTTCCCAGATACCTCCCTCTCCCGAAGCTTCGGGAGAAGGGGATGGGAGCATACGCGTCAGGTTAAGCAGGGAAGAACACCCCCCTGGAGGGAGGCCAGGGGGGTGTTCAGACAGAAAAAGTGATGCCTACTAAATTGTTACAATTACCTGATCAACCAACAAGGAGGATATCTATGAGCCCGAGTGATATGAAAAAGCAAGTCAATCGCCGCACGATAGACCTTTCCGGTTACCCTGATCTTGTGGTGATCTATTTAGGAATGCGGGTGAATCAGTTCAGAGGGTTGAGGACATTATTGAGTTTCGGGGCGAAGATCCGAAAGGCTGTTGATGCGCAACCGGATGGATTGCTTTTGCACGAGAATCTCATCTTCTCACTCTTTCCGCTCCACATGGGGATGCGGCAATACTGGCGCAATTTTGAATCACTCGAAAGATGGGCACGGTCGCTTCCTCATCAAGCGTGGTGGCAGGAATTCTTACGTGATTCAGGAGGTACCGGATTCTGGCACGAGACGTACTTTATGCGAGGAGGCATGGAGGCTATTTACGATGATATGGTCGCTCCGGTCGGCTTTATGTGCTTTGCTCCGCTGCAACCAGCTCGCGGTGGGATGTTCACAGCACGGAGTCGCTTGAAGTTGGGCGGACGTGCAGAAGTTGGAGTGCCTGTCACGGAAGAGGAACTTTATAAGGAGAGCAAACCGTTATGGGATCAAATTCGGGAAAAATAAAGGACCTGGAGGTTATATAGGAGTGCAAGTATTGTGTGGGGTTAAGGTCTCACATCGAACATTCAAAGAGGTTCAAAATGCAATCCAACCTAAAGCAAGGTGGTACGGGCCACATCTATCGTGTAGACAAATTCGTTGTACCAAATTCAGCACGAGATGAGTTCATGGCTCGGGTCAAAGCAACCCATGAGGTCTTAAGAAAGCAAAGGGGTTTTGTGCAAGACATTTTGCTCGAACAATTTGCCGGGCCCGGAGAATTCAACTTTGTCACCATTGTTGAATGGGAGAGTCTGGCGCATGTCGTGGTGAATGAATTAAGCAAGCTCGAAGGAGGCTGTTTGGGAATGACTGAAGGGGTCGATGACCATCGACCCGTACTCTCGAAAGTTAGCCGGAATCTTCCTTTTTCTTGTACCACAACCGCAGCAGCTTACCGGATGGGTTGCTTTGGAATAATCATCTTGAGGCAAGTATGTGGACGCCCGACGAGAATTACATCGCCAAACACTACGATACCGCAGTATTTCAGTTCGAGCTGGAACGGCTGGAAAAACATTGCCCGGTGGAGTATGCCACCACGTGCCGCTATCTCGAAAAGTATGTTCCGCCCGGTGCTTTTGTGGCAGATGTAGGGGTTGGTGTAGGGCATTATGCCGCGTTCCTGGCTCAGAGGGGCTGTACCATTTACTTAATCGATATCAGCGTTCAATTGCTTAACGCAGCACGGCAGCGATTGGAAAGCGCAGGTCTCGGGAATCTTATCAAAGGGATCCACAAAGCATCTGCCAAGGACTTACATTGCCTTAGCAATGGGAGCCTGGATGTGATCCTCATGCTTGGACCACTCTATCATCTTCGAGAACTGCGTGAACGACAACAGGCAGTCAGAGAAGCCCAGCGGGTGCTCAAACCAAATGGTGTTTTGTTTGCCGCAGGGATCAATCGGCTGGCGTACCTGCGCGATCTATTTCGGGAGAACCCAAAGGAAGTGCTTGGACGGAAGAGGTTTCATGAGGATTTTTTGAGAGAGGGTAAGCTTGATCCTCACCATGCGCCTCCCATTGGCTATGCCCATCTCACGACGGTGGCAGAGTTCCGAGAACTTCTCACAGAGTATTTTGAGGAACTGGCTTTAATTGGGACAGAATCGTTCACGACCGCTTGGCAATCGAAGCTCCATGAGCTTTCCCCAGATGAACGCGACGCATGGCTCGATCTGGTTGAACAAACAGGCAGAACATCTGAAGGTCTCGGACAGAGCGACCATTTTTTGTTCGTTGGAAAGAAAAGAAGTGAAATATGAGTTATCTTACTTCAGACATCTACCGTCCCAAACCGGAATACCTACAAGATTTTCTGGAAGCAATCCGAAGAAAGGATATTCACAATCCAAAGGGAGGATGATTACCTACGGAGGCTATTTAAGATGAATCGCCGTTTTCAACTGATTGACGTATTTCATGGTCAACAACCATTTTCTGGAAACCCTTTAGCAGTGGTTTTGGACGCAGAGGGCTTGACGACAGAGGAAATGCAGCGCATCACACGTTGGCTCAACCTTTCTGAGACCGTGTTCCTTCTATCCCCAACATCCACCGGGGCAGATTATCGCGTCCGCATTTTCACGTTGGAGCGGGAAATGCCCTTTGCGGGTCACCCCACACTCGGTAGTTGCCATGCATGGCTCACCTCTGGTGGCAGGCCACATCACAACACAGAAATCGTTCAAGAGTGTGGTATCGGTCTGGTATCAATCCGCCGCAATGACACAGGCCTGGCGTTTGCTGCACCACCGCTTATTCGTAGCGGTCCGGTAGATGAATCCAAAATTCAGGAGGTTGCGAATTTCCTTCGCATTGATCGCTCAAAAATCATGGATGCGCAGTGGGCGGATAACGGACCTGGCTGGATCGCCGTTCTCCTTGAATCGGCGGATGCAGTGCTGGCTCTTAATCCACCGAAGGATTACCCCACACGGATTGATGTCGGCGTCGTTGGACCCTATCCGCCGGGCAGTTCGATTGCTTTTGAGGTTCGCGCATTCTTTAGCGACCACAAGGGTGGCGTGGTTGAAGATCCCGTAACAGGCAGCTTGAACGCCTCGGTGGCACAATGGCTTTTGTCCAGCGGTCGTGCCGTTGCACCTTATACCGCTTCCCAGGGAACACGTCTTGGGCGTGCTGGCTATATCTATATCAACCAGGATCCGGCAGGCACCGTGTGGGTTGGTGGAAAAACAAACACGCTTTTTTCGGGCTCAGGCTTATTCTAAAGTTGTTCAGATATCAGATAGAAGTAAAAAGAAAATTATACCATTTCTACGTCGAAACGCCACCTAAGCCGTAGGGGTAGCCCCATAGTAACTCGTTAGGGTCTCCCACCCTCGGCGACCCAAAGCGCACCTGTATGTGACTGTAGTACACTGTTACCTTAATTTTGACCTCCTAGGGTTACTTTCACTCCCCAATTCCTCCGGTTCCAGCGGACGGACCGCTGTATGGCCCACCGCTGAATCGGGGCGTTATAAAGCTTGAGTGACATCTATGCGCATCTGGAGTCTGCATCCGAAGTATCTTGACGCCCGTGGCCTTGTTGCGCTGTGGCGAGAAGGACTTCTCGCCCAAGCAGTGCTAAAGGGAACGACCAGCGGCTATTTGCATCATCCGCAACTGCATCGATTTCAGGATACAGCGTTTCCGGTTGGTTTCATCGCAAAGTATTTGCGGGTCGTTTATGAGGAAGCGACGCGCCGCGGTTACCGGTTTGACGCCGAAAAGATCAGTCGTGCGCGAGCGCCTGGGCGACTCACCGTGACGGAAGGTCAGCTTAAGTTCGAGTGGTTTCACCTCCTGAAAAAACTGGAAGCGCGAGACCCACAATGGCACGCCACGCTTGAACCGGTCAAATTTCCCTGCCCACATCCCCTATTTCGGGTAATACCAGGCGGTGTTGCTCCGTGGGAAAAAGGTATCTTGCTGCCTAACAAACTATTGCAGCAGACGCGCCGCAAGCAGCACACTTCTGAGCAGTGATGTTAGGTTATATCAAGGAAACGGGATAGGTAGATAGCTGAAGATAATCCTACTCGTTTCTGTCGGGCTTTCGGTTTGCATCACTGGCATTGTCAGGCGAGGACGCTTAACCTATTCTATGGGATAACCCGTTGGCAGGTAGGTTAAGCGTCCTCGCCTGACGTTCCGGTACCGTAGAACTTCGATCAAACTAAGGGAACAGAGTATTATGGAAGGAATAATGAAGATAGATCTCTCAGATGACCGGTCATCAGAACTGGAAGCCTATCACGAACTCCAGTGCTACACGCTTGCTCACGGCGATCCAGCATTTATCCATCAACACGTGGTGGATGCCTGGACGGCGCAGCAGGCGAATGAACAGACCAAGCCAATCGCCCTGACCTTTGCGCTTGTGGGGCTTTATCTTCACATCGAGAAGGGATTTTCGGGGCGGCAGGTGCAGCGTGTACATATGGCTCTTGCCCGAAGCAAGAGGAACTGGCCCTCGTTTGCCTTGCCACGCGAACGAGGCTCAATTACCGTAAGGCAGGTGATGGCTACCCCCGCTGGCCCTGGGCGGGATAAGGCTATCGAGGCATGGTGCGTCTCGGTTTGGGATGCATTTCGAGGCAGCCATGAAGAAGTAGTCGATCTACTAAGGCAGTATGGGATCGTGTAATACCAAATCAGGACGATCGATCATTCAGAGAGGAAAAGCAAGAGGGATTTAGGGAAGGATAAATCTGGTCAAAACTTCGACCTTAGCTTCTCTAGCTTTGCTGCTTTAATCCGAACGCGGCTTATCACTTCTCGAAGTTCAACATCGGAAATTTGACTTAACTCTCGCTCAATTTCTTGATTCTCACCGGCATCCAGGAAGATTCGCTCGTACCACCTGTCCTTGTTGCCTGTTAGTTGACCGTTGTTTTTTGTTTTTGTACCCTTCGTAGCTTCAAGATTTGGGTTGTATTGCCTTTGAAAAAAGATAATCCGAGAAATCTTGTGGGAAATCACCCGGTTTAAGTTTTCCAAAATCTGTGGACCGATCTCCTGAAGGGGCCGGAGCCAGGTGGGAGCTTTGACTTCCACATAAAGGGAAGATCCCTTCAGATGATGCGGTTGGGCTCTCTGAGCGATTTGATCTCCTACAATACGGTTCCAGACCATCCAGATTTGTAGATCACGACCTGCTTCCGGTTCACCTCTGCGGAGAGACTCTTGTTCGTGGTTTAAAACCCGGGAGAGAATGGAAACTAAAGGCTTCATTTCTTCACCAGATTCCTTTACTCAAAGTTATCTGCTTACAACAGGGAATCTTCTTGCTGATTTTACTGACGATTCTGAGATAAGTAAAAATACCCCCCGGGTGGTTTTACTTATCCCTTAAAAAACAGCCTTCCCTATCGGGAGGGGAAAGATCCATGGGGTATTTTCTTCCCCTTCAGATGTTGGATAATCTCTTCTCTTTTGATCTGCTCCTGCGTTCCCTCTCGCATATTCTTGACGGTTAACTCACCGGTTTTAAGCTCATCCTCTCCTATCATGATCACGAAGTGGACTTTGAGTTTATCGGCGGTTCGGAGTTGACTTTTAAGGCTTCGGTCCTCCTGATATTCTATTTCTGCCGTGATGCCGACGCTTCGTAGTTGACTCTGCAGCAGGAACGCTTCCTGTTTGGCTTCTTTTCCCAGTGCGGCTATGAAAACATCTGGAATATAACCTTCCGGTCTGATCTCTAAGAGAGAGATGAGCCGTTCAATACCCATGGCAAAACCGATACCTGGAACCGGTGGACCTCCAATATCCTGGGATAAGCCGTCATAGCGCCCCCCTCCCACAATGGCATTTTGCGCCCCAAGCTTAGAACTGACAATCTCAAAGGCAGTTCGCATATAATAATCCAGACCTCGCACCAGTCTGGGATTGATCATATATGTGATATTTAAAGCTTGTAAAAGGTTTTCAAGCTTTTGGAGATGGTCTTTGCAGATCGAACAATAAAAGTCACGAAGGAGAGGAGCCTGCAAAACAACTTCTCTACAGGTTGGATTTTTGCAATCTAAGACCCGAAGGGGATTTCGTTCATATCGACCCTGGCAATTCTCACAAAGTTCGTTAAGATGCTCTTTAAGATACTTCTTCAACTCTTCTCGATACGTAGGTCGACAGTTCGTACATCCTACCGAGTTTAGTTGAAGTTGAAAGTCTTGTACACCTAAGCCGATCAGGAAATCTCGAAGTAAAGCTAAGACTTCAGCATCTACCAGAGGATCTTCAACGCCTAATACTTCGGCACCGATCTGGTGAAACTGACGAAACCGACCGGCCTGGGGTCTTTCATGGCGAAACATAGGACCTATATAATAAACCTTGTAAGGACGATCTTTATCTCCCTTGGCGTAGATCTGGTGCTCTACATAGGCCCGCATGACCGGTGCCGTTCCTTCCGGACGAAGGGCCATATCTCCTTCTCGAGGATCCGGAATGATATACATCTCCTTTTGGACAATATCTGTGTCTGCCCCTACTCCTCGGATAAACAACTCTAGTTTCTCCAGAGCCGGCGTCCGTATTTCCAAATAGCCGTACAAATGAAAAATCTCCCGGGCCTTCTGCTCGACCCATTGCCAGGTGCTTACTTCGCCCGGTAAAATATCTTTAAATCCGCGTATACCTTTAATCAAATAGGGAAGTGTAGAAGTACGGGCGTATGGGGGGTAAAAGCCCCATACGCCCTACTCCGATAAAGTTTTACTTTAGGATCTTCTCGGTCATTTCCTCGGTACTGAACTGTATATCATTCAGGCTGAATTCTCTACCACCGATGGAAATCCAATTGGTATAGCTATAATTTGTACCGGGTTGACCCGAGGATTCAAGGGCTTTTTTCAGATCCGCTTCTAAATTCTGTTCCAGTTTGTGCCAGGTACCGTCTCGATAAGAAGTTCCAATGGGGACGTAGATATAATTGCCGGACACGGTTAGGGGTCCTTCTCTGGGAATATAGGTTAGATAATAAGTCTCTCCCGTAGAGGTCACAACCTTTACAAAGAACTTGAACTCTTCTCGGGCTTTTATCTGGGCGGATAAAATCTTTTCCGTAATTTGAATGCCCGGCTTTACCGGATAAGCAATAACTAATTCTCTTCCTGTGCGGGATTTGGCCTGAAGAACCGGTTTGTTTAATTCACTATCTGGTTGGATACTTAAATCGCCCTCTCCATAGTGAATCCCCCAACTTGCCGCAGCGGTTCCTCCATCGCTTACAGAAATAGTTTTAACCAGCTTACCGGCCAGATTTACATCTCCAAGGGAAAACTGGGTTCCTCTCACTGCGAACCATTTAGTTGCCAGATAGTTCTGCCCGGTAGCTTCAAAGAGATCCTTTCTCAGATTTCTCTCCAGATTATGCCAGTTTCCATCCAAAAACTCCGAACCCAGTCGGAAGAACACAAAATTATCCACCCGATGAAAGGCAGGTTGCCTGTCAGGCATAGTCTGCTGTCTGTTATCGGTTATTTGGGGTCCATGGTCCATTGTCTGTCCCGGGTTTAATCGAGGAGTTCCTTGTTCATTATCGGCTGCAACAGCTACTTCCTTATCACTACTCAATCTCTGCTCCTGACTCACAGCCCACAAACCATTATATGTAGAGGCTTGATAGGCCAGGTAGTATTCGTCCTTTTGGGTTGACATAACCTTTATATAGACAATAAAAGGTTCTCGACTCTTGATCTTTAAAGATAATTGATCCTGGGGGAGTGTTACCGTATTATTTCCGGCCGGATAAGAAACCACCAGGGGACGCTTAATCCCAAAAACCCTATCGGTGGAGGTTACCTGAATACCCATATTATCCTCTGAAAGGATCGTTCCTTTTCCCTGATAAGTGCTCCATTGTCCCTGATGGATCGGTTTTTCTGGGCTGATTGCACTTATCGACGGACGACCTACAGGAAGGGACGGACCTAGGGTCATTTCAACCACCACGTTGGAAAGCTCAGAAATATTACCACTTGGATCTGTGGACCGGATGGCAAAGGCATAGGTTTGACCTTCCTTGAGGTTTGCCACCACATACTTTTCTACAGATCCAGGATTGGACGGTTGAGGAGGAGTAGGTATCCGAACAGCTTTCTCCCAGGGAAAAGGTATCCGGGACGTAGTGACCTGAGAACGCGAAGTTGTGGGAACCGTTTCTTGGCTCTTTTGCCCGTGTACCTCTATACCTCCCTGCTGGAGAGTAGTTTCCCCCGAGCCTGGAACCTGTCCCGATATTGAGGGGGTCGGCTTTATCTTGGGTTTAGCCTCAGGAATCTCTTCGGGTTTGGGGAGAACAGACCGCATCGAGCGTTTCGACGCTGCAACAGATGGTTTTCGTACAGATCCTTCCTGTCCTGTACCTTCCGGCCCTTGCCTCTCTATCTTACCCTTTTCCTTTGAAGTCTTTTGGGATTTCTTACCAGAGGACACCTCGGGTTTAGCCTCAGGTTTTTCGGTTGTTTTCTTTCCGGGCGGTTCTATCTTGGAAGGAGGTACATCTTCTGTGGTCATCAGCTCCGGCGTTTCCCCGCTTCCAGATTTCTGAACCTCCGCTCCGGGTGTACCTTGCCCGCCCTGTCGTCGCGTTTCTATCCTCTCATGCCCCCAGGTACCCGTTCCTTCTAAATCGGTGTCTTTTACTTCCCAGTAGCGAATCTCGTAAGATGCTACCTTCCCGGTATTGGGGTCTTGAGGCGCCGTCCAAATAAGGGTAATCGTATTTCGGGTTGGAAACGCAGCGACTAAATCTCCAATAGCCACAGGTGGCGTCACATCTTTGGTCTGGGTAGAAACAATATTGGATAGGGGTGAAACGTTACCGGCTTGATCTATCACTTTAATCGCAAAGTAATAAGGTGTATTTTCCTGGAGAGTAATTCCTTGAGCAGGTCCAATGGTAAATCGTTCTAAAGCTCCGGGGTTACCCGGTTGTGGAATACCCTGAACTCTCTCGGCAGTTTCCCAACCTGCATTGGATCCTTCCCCAAAGGGTTGTATGCTATAGCGCAAATCGTAGGCAAAGGCTTGATCGTGCAAAGCGTCATCCTTTGGGGCAGTCCAGGTCAGAGTGATGGTATCTTTGGTGGTGCTTTCCACCTGGAGGTCCCTTACCGGTTGAGGCGGAATGGTGTCCCTTGTAAAACCTTCTGCAATGTTGGAGAGGGGAGAGGGATTCCCACTTTTATCTACGGCTATGATGCCGAAGTAATACTTTTTGTTAAAAGCCAACCCCCGGATAACCAGGTTTTCAACGGTTCCTGCTACAGACGGCTTGGGGACTTCCTTGACTTTTGTTGCTTTATTCCAGTTAGCGGGATTGAGAGGTTCTATCGAGTAGCGAATTTCGTATTTATCGGCCTGGCCTACCTTACCGTCATCTCCAGGAGCCGTCCAGGAGAGGGTAAGGCCATCTGTCGAGGCAGTACGCTCTTCCCGTGTATCGGGTGTTTCAGATGTGCCAGGACTACTGGTCTTTCCAATGACTTTCAAGTCTGTGATCATTTCAGGACCTATGGCATCCCCCGTTCGCGCCTCCAGGATATTGGAAAGTCCGGAATAATTTCCGCGATTGTCAATGACCTTTAAACCGATATAGTAAGTGGTATTATGGGTTAAACCTGTCAGGAGAAATTCTTCCCTTTTACCGGCGCTTTTAGGTGCCGGAACTTTAGGAACTTCCGTGGCCGAATCCCACCTCTCCAAAGTGGCCCGATCTGTAGCATACTTAAGCGAATACTGGGAGGCCTGTCCTACCTCCCCATCATCCCCTGTGGCCGTCCACGCAAGTTTAAGCCGATCCAGTCCTACCCCTACCACAGAAAGATCTTTTACAGGAGACGGAGCTACCACATCCGGTGTAGTCGCTTCAACGATATTAGACAGGGGAGAAGTGTTTCCGGCTCCATCTGTAGCCGTCATGGCAATGTAATAAGTGGTATCCGAAATTAAATTTGTTAAGGTCATGGACTGAAGGGTACCGGCTTCTTCTGGAAGGGGTTCTCCTGCGACCGTTTGAGCTTTGGACCATCCTTCAGGAAGCTTACAACGCACATCCCCCCCACAGTATCGTATATCGTAAAAGGCGGCTTTTCCTCTGTTTTCATTGTTTCCAGGTGCAGTCCAAGAAAGGGTGATGGTATGACTATCCAGACTTGTAACTTTAAGATCTGTAATAGCCGCAGGTGGAATGTGATCAGGAGGGGTCCAGGATACCACGTTGGAGATGGGGGAGATATTCAGCGCCTCGTCTAAGACTTTTATAGCAAAGAAGAAGGTTTCTTCTTGGGAAGGGAGTGGAACGATAAAAGTTTGGGGGGTTCCGGCGGCCTGGGGAGTGGGCGGATGGAGATATCGCTCTGCCCTGACCCAATTGGTTTCATCTAAAGGGGTACGGGCGTAACGGATATCATAAGCTGTGGCAGTCCCTTCATGACCGTTATCACCCGTAGCCGTCCAGGAGAGTTCTAAGCAATCTAAAGTTCGAAGTTCAGAGCCCGGAGATTCAGATCTCAAATTATTGGATTTACGCTTTGTAAAGGAGAGTAGGCCTTGCTTACCCTTGGATTGTTTTTTGGATTCTGCAGATTTTTCAGGTCCAGAATCCGGAACTCGAGACCCCAGATTCTGGCCTTCAGGGCTTTGACAGGTTATGGGGCGAACTACCAGATCTGTAATGGCTGCCGGAGGAATTATATCTAATCGGTTCACCTCCAGTTTATTGGAGATTTGTGAGGCAGAGATTCCGGTGCCCGGGACTCCTGCTGTACCCGGTACCGTCGGACCTCCCACTTTGAAGACCTTGACAGCAAAGAAAAGCTTTTCGTCGGGGGGTAGGTTGGTCAAAACCACCTGCTCTTGAGAGCCCGGTTCTTTTGCTTTAATTCGAGCCGGGTAGAGGGTTGCCTGGGACCAGTTATCTTCGGTTATTTCTTGTTTTGCATAACGAATTTCATAGAAACGTCCTTCGGTACCTGTAATACCCGTTAGATCTCCCCCTGGAGTTGTCCAGGTTAAGGTTACCTTGTCCTTATCTACCTTTCCCACGGCAAGATCTGTAATTCGGTCTGGCAAGGTATAAGCCCAAACTGTATTGGAAAGGGGAGACACGTTGGAGGCGTTATCGATAGATTTGATGGCAAAGTAATAAGAAGTACCCTTACGAAGGTTCGTAACGACCTGTCTTTCTTTGGTTCCTGACTCCGAGGGTTTGATGACTGGAGAAACTCTGGTTGCCTGGGACCAATTTCCTTCGGTAATGGGATTTGTACTGTAACGCAGGTCATACCTAGCAGCCGTCTTATGGATTGGATCGTCTCCAACCGAAGTCCAGACCAGCGAGACGGAATTCTCGGTGGTCTCTTCAATGGACAGATCTGTAATCGCTTTTGGGGCCAGAGTATCAGCGGTGCTTGCTTCGACGATGTTGGATAAGGGAGAGATATTACTGTTTTTATCGATGGCCAGTACGCCAAAGTAGTAGATTTGATTGGGAACAAGACCTCGAACCGTTAATTTCTCTATAGTTCCGGCCTCTGCGGGAGTAGGAGGATTGGGGACCTTCTGGGCAGATGCCCAGGTCTTTTCGGTCAAGGGAACTGTGGAATAGCGAAAATCATAGGTAGCGGCCCGACCAACCCGATCGTCATCTCCGGTGGCCGTCCAGCTTAGGGTGATACTATCTGCTGCAGTCTCGGCAACTCGAAGATCGGTAATAGGTGCTGGGTTGATGGTATCTGCGGTTTGAACCGTTAAGATATTCGAAAGGGGAGAGAAATTCTGCCGATTGTCCATGACCTTCAAGCCGATATAATAGGTTGAATTATTTTTAAGCCCGGTGATGGTAAACACTTCTTTAGTCCCGGAGGGGGCGGGCTTGGGAACTCCAGGTACTTCCAGAGCATGATCCCATTCCTCCAGAGTTTTCAAATCGCCAGCATATCTGAGAGAATAGGCTGTGGCCTGCCCTTCGGTCCCATCATCCCCGGTAGCCGTCCAACTTATCTTTACCCAATCGGCTCCGGCTCCTATGACAGCAAGATCTACCACACCGGCCGGAGGAGTCAGATCCTGGGTGCGGATCTCGACAATATTGGAAATCCCGGATCGATTCCCCTGCTTATCTATGGCTTCAATACCAAAGTAATAAACCGTATCTCGGCTTAGTCCGGTTACCTTATACGTTTCCATACTTCCCGATGGCTGGGGTTTCGGTACCTCCGTGACCCGATGGGCTAGTTTCCAGCTCGTTTTGGTGAGTTTCTCTCCACTGGTATACCGTAGATCATATTCGTTCGCCTGTCCGACCCGACCATCGTCTCCGGTGGCTGTCCAGCTTAGGGTTATACTATCCTCGGTACTTTCTACTACCTGTAAATCCTCAATCACTCCAGGGCTCAAAGCATCTGCGGTACGTACTTCTACAATATTTGAAAGCCCAGAGATATTTTGCCGATTATCCAAGACCCTCAGAGCGATATAATAAGTGGTATTACTCTTGAGTCCTTTGAGGAGAAATTCTTCGGAAGTCCCTGCACTCTTGGGGAGAGGCATACGATTCGGTGCGACGGCTTCCGTAGCTTTTTCCCAATTTTCAAGGGTCTTTAAGTCAGTAGCATATCGTAAGGAATAACGTGAAGCGGTTCCTTCAATCCCATCATCTCCGGTAGCCGTCCAGCTTAATCGAACCCAATCGGGTCCGGTCTCTAAGGCTTTCAGGTCCGTGACAGAAGCCGGGGGAGTGGTATCCAGGGTAACTACCTCGATGATATTGGATAGTCCGGATCTATTTCCCGCTCCATCGATGGCTTCAATGGCAAAATTATATTTGGTATCTCTGGAAAGACCGGCTACTGTTACTACTTCAACAGTTCCAGATTCAGAAGGCTGGGGTAAGTTAGGGACTTCGGTGGCCGTCTGCCAGGTTTTAGGCGTTAGAGAAGATCCACGCCCGGGACCTACGACCATATATCTTAAATCATAACGTTCGGCCCGACCTACTTTACCGTCATCCCCTGTAGCCGTCCATTTTAGAGTGACAAGGGTTTCGCCAACTTCTACAGGAGCCAGATCTGTAATGAGAGCCGGTTTAATAGTGTCTGCAGTTCGGGTGCGGAGAATATTGGAGAGGGGCGAAACATTGTTTTGACCATCAAAGATCTTTAATCCGATAAAATAAGTGGTATTACTGTTCAGTCCTGTAATCGTAAACTCTTCCTTAGTCCCGGGTTGAGCAGGTTTAGGAACGTCTGAGACCTCCACAGCCTGATCCCACCAGTTAGGATCCGGTTTCAACTCTGTTCCTGTACTCCCCAAATATCTTAGGGAATATTTGGCCGCCTGCCCTTCAGTGCCGTCATCTCCGGTGGCCGTCCAGCTTACCTTCACCCAATTAGGTCCGGTACTGACTATGGCCAGATCGGTCACAGCCGCCGGGGGGGTTAGATCTCGGGTGCTTACTTCGAGAATATTGGAGATTCCGGATCGATTTCCCTGATTATCAACGGCTTCGAGGCCAAAATAATAAGTTGTGTGCCTTTTCAACCCGGTAACTTTAAAAGTTTCACTACGTCCAGCCTCTAACGGCCTGGGTAATCCTTCCACTTTATGTGCCAACGGCCACAGATTTCTGGAAAGCTTTTCACCCAGGGTATATCGAAGATCATATTCGCTGGCTTGACCAACCCTTCCATCATCTCCGGTGGCCGTCCAGCTTAGTGTGACACTGTCTTCGGTACTCTCTACCACTCTTAAATCCGTGATGGGTGCCGGACTAAGCGCATCACTGGTTTTCGCCTGAACAATATTCGAGAGCCCAGACGTGTTCCCTCGACTATCCCGTACCTTTAATCCTATATAATAGGTAGTATTACTCTTCAGACCTCCGGTTATAATGAACTCCTCTCTATCTCCAGGATTACCGGGTCGAATCATATTTGGGACTTCTGGGGCATGGTCCCATTCTTTGATAGCTGCAGCCGTTTCCGCATAGCGTAAGGAATAAGAGGCCGCTCTTCCCTCCATCCCATCGTCTCCGGTAGCGATCCAGGTTAGTCGTATCCAATCTGCACCGGCCCCCATAACCGCCAGGGTTTGTACCGTGGCAGGCGGAGTAGTATCGGAGGTAGAGACTTCTATGACATTGGATAATCCGGAGCGATTTCCCTGCTTATCAATAGCTTCAATGGCAAAGTAGTAGGTGCTGTTTTTAGATAATCCGGTCACCGTAAAGGTTTCTGTTTTGCCTGCTTCTCCAGGTTGGGGTAGCCCCGTAACCGGTACGGCATGGGTCCAGTTGTCTTTGGTTAATACACCTTCTCCGGATTCTCTTTTCTTTTTATCCTTCGGGGTACTTTTGACGGTGAATCTTAAATCATAAGAGGCCGCTCTTCCAATTTTACCGTCATCTCCGGTAGCCGTCCAACTCAGGGTAATGCTACTTTCTGTATTGGCAACTACCCGCAGATCTACAATGGGATCCGGGCTGATAGTATCCTGGGTTTTGGCCTGAACAATATTGGAAAGTCCTGAAGTGTTTCCGGCTTCATCAATGGCCTTTAGGCCGATATAATAAACGACATTGCTTTTAAGTCCCGTTAGGGTGAATTTCTCTTTCTCACCGGACCTGGCAGGTTTGATCATAGAAAACGCCTCGGTCGCTTGATTCCATTCCTCCAGGGTTTTACGATCCAGAGCATATTTTAAGGAATAGGCCGTGGCCACTCCTTCGGTCCCATCATCTCCGGTGGCGGTCCAACTTAGTTCTACAGAGTCTCCCGTTGTTCTCACAACCGATAGATCTTTAATAGGCGCCGGTGGGGTAACATCTTTCGTTGTGATCTCCACCACGTTGGACAAACCGGAGCGATTTCCCTGGGCATCGATGGCTTCAATGGCAAAGTAATAAGGAGTCCCTTTAACCAGACCTGTAATACTAAACGTTTCGGTACTACCCGATTCCGCAGGTTTGGGGAGATGTTCTATCTTCTCGGCCAGCGGCCAATTTTCTTTCGTTAATTTCTCTTTTTGGGTAAATCTTAAATCATAAGCTGCGGCTCTCCCAACCCTTCCATCATCTCCGGTAGCCGTCCAGCTCAACGTAATACTGTCCTCGGTACTGCTGGTTACCCTCAGATCTGCAATAGGTGCCGGATTGATGGTATCCGCTGTTCGCGCTTGAACAATATTCGAGATTCGGGAGAGATTCCCCCGATCATCCCCGACTTTAATTGCAAGATGATAAACCGTGTTGCTTTTAAGACCTGAAATAGTAAACTCTTCTTTACTTCCTGATTTTCCGGGTTTGATCATATTGGGAATTTCGGTTGCCCGATCCCATTCCTGAACCGTTTGAAGGCTTTCGGCATATCGCAGAGAGTAAAACGAAGCCTGCCCTTCGGTGCCATCATCTCCGGTAGCGGTCCAACTTACCCGAACCCAATCGGCTCCACTTCCCTGTACTGCCAGATCTGTAACGGCAGCCGGAGGAGTTGTATCCGAGGTCGATACTTCCAGTACATTGGATAAACCGGAGCGATTCCCTTGTTTATCAATGGCCTCAATGGCGAAATAGTAAACAGTATCCCGGGCAAGGTTTCTTACAATATAAATTTCCGGTTTACCGGATTCGGCAGGTTGGGGCAGTCCGGTTAGTTTATTGGCCTGATCCCAGTTGTTTTTGGTTAACTTCTCCTTTACCGTATAACGGAGGTCGTATCGAGCTGCTTTACCTGTTCGGCCATCATCTCCAGTGGCGGTCCAGCTCAAGGTGACACTATCTTCTGTACTGCCGGTAGCCCGTAAATCGGTTATGGGGTCTGGATTAATCGTATCTGAGGTCTTTACTTCGACCAGATTGGAGATAGCCGAATAGTTCCCTGCTCCATCAATAGCTTTTATAGCAACGTAATAACGAAGGTTACTCTTTAATCCAGAGAGTTTGAATTCCTCTTTTGACCCCGAGGGCAAAGGTTTCGGTAAATCCTTTGCTTCCTGGGCCTGGTCCCAGGCCTCCAGGATTTTAGGATCTTCTGCATATCTTAAAGAGTAAGCAGCCGCCGTCCCCTCGGTTCCATTGTCACCGGTAGCCGTCCAGGACAATCGGGCCCAATCGGATCCGACTTCCATCACGACCAGGTCTTTTATGGGAGCCGGTGCTATTTTGTCCCGAACGTCCACCTGAAGAATATTGGATAGAGGAGATTCATTGCCCCGCTTATCCACCGTCTTCATGGCAAAATAATAAATTTTATCGGCCAGGGGTTCTTTGATTATAAATCTTTGTAAAGTCCCGGCCGCCTCCGGAATAGGACCTATGATAAGGTTTTTAATGGAAGACCAGTTTGCATCGGTAATGGGGGATTCTGAATAACGAATATCATACCGAAAAGCCCTCCCTACATTACCGTCATCGCCGGGAGCCGTCCAGGTCAGAATAATTCCTTCCGGAGTGATATTTTCGACCCTTAGATCCTGGATCTTAGCTGGAGGTATTTTATCCTGGGGAGTCCAGGTGGCAATATTAGACAGGGGGCTGATATTTAGAGCTTCATCGATGGTCTTGATTCCAAAATAAAGAACTTCGGTAGTAGCAGGCTTTGGAATCAAGAACTGCTGTTTCGTTCCGGCAGGTAGCGGTTTAGGTTCTCCGATAATCTCTGCGGCTTTGGACCAGGAAGACTCGCTAAGAGGTTGGGACGCATATCTGATATCATAGGCATTGGCACTTCCCTCATATCCATTATCTCCTGGAGCTGTCCAGGTAAGTTCAAGTTGCTCTCCCTTTTCGACCACGACTAAATCTTTAATTGCACCTGGAGGAATAGTATCCAGACGGTCCAGTTCCACCACGTTGGAGAGTTTGGTTTTGTCTTTTCCATCTGAGGCCCGGATGGCCAGGTAAAGTTTCTCCCGGGGAGGAAGGTTAATGAGAACAAAGGTTTCTGGCTGGCCTGGAGAACTGGGATGCAGATCGGTGGTATATTTGGTGGCTTTCTCCCAGGTTTCCTCGGTTATCGGCTCCCCTGAGAATCGAATATCATAAAATTTAGCCGGATTTCCTTTTACACTGGGAGCCGTCCAGGTTAGAGTCACAGTAGTATCCGTAAAGTCCGAGATGGTCAAATCTTCAATAACCGGTTTAGCGACCACCGGTGGTGTTGCAGGCTCCTCCCTTTTAACCTCAGGCCCTCTCTGAAGGGAAGATTGAAGGGCTGTATCCGGGACTTGGGATCTTTCGGCTTCCGGGCTTTTTGTCAGGTTTGGAGTCGGTTGTGCACCGGAGACAGGCGTAGAGGGTCGTAGGGTTTTTGCTACCTGTCCGGTAAGGAGGGTTTGACCTAAGAAACCAGTATGTTGAGGATCTCGATGGAAACCTGCCCAGGGGATGTCAGGTCGAGAGGACCTGGCCACGCGCCCGGAACCTGGGATACTCCAGACATAAACCTTATGGTCCCTGGACCCTACCACAACTTCGATGTTGCCGTCTTTATCAAGGTCTCCAATAGCCGGTGAGGAAGTGATAGGTCCTCCGGTGGCTTTGGGCCAGCCTGGGAGCAATTTTCCATTCATATCCCAGATATAAAGTTTGTTATCCTTGGAGCCTATGACAACTTCCAATCGCCCATCTCCATCTACGTCTCCCACAGCGGGAGAAGAGGTAATTTCCCCGTCTGTAATGGTCGGCCAGCCATCGATGAGTTTTCCTTTTCCATTCCAGGCATACACCTTTCCATCTTTGGAACCGACAATAATATCTGGAAGCCCGTCATTATCCAGATCTGCCAAAGCCGGAGAGGAGGTTACCCAACTTCCCACTGTAATAGGCCAGCCTGGTTTCAATTTTCCATGGCTATCCCAGGCGTAAACTTTATCCCAGGATCCTGCTATAATATCTAACTCTCCATCCCCATCGATGTCTCCCACAGCCGGAGATGTAGGGACAACATGTCCAGTTACCTGAGGCCATCCCGCTAAGGGAATCCCCTCTCCATTCCATATAAAAACCTGGTTATTATCCGATCCGATAATTATTTCGGGTTTACCATCTCCATCCAGATCCGCCAAAGCCGGGGAAGAATAAACAAAGAGACCGGTGGATTGTGGCCAACCCCTTGCCAGAGATCCATCTGCATTCCAGACATAGACCTTATTGTCAAAGGATCCTACCACCACCTCAGGGGACTGGTCTCCATCTACATCCCCGATAGCCGGAGAAGAGTAAATCACACTTCCCGTGGTGACCGGCCAACCCAGGACCAAACTTCCACGGAAGTTCCAGGCATATATCTTACCATCGAAGGATCCTACAATAACCTCGAGTTTACCATCTCCGTCCAGGTCTGCCAAGGCCGGAGAAGATCGAACCGAATCTCCTGTACTTACCGGCCATCCAGGTAAGGGAGTCCCATCAGCTTTCCAGGCGTAGACCTTACCGTTATCAGAACCGATGATGATTTCCAAACATCCATCTCCATCCAAATCTCCCAGAACAGGTGATGAATTCACGACAGCTCCCACATCGATGGGCCATTTTTTAGGGTCGAACCTTTCCCCCTTACCAGGGGGGGATGTAACTGGAGTTTGGGGCTCTTGGGGGGGTTCAAGTTTCACTCCTTCGGCAAGCTCAGAACGGACTCCAGGTTTATCCGGAGGGCTATTTGAACGAGTAAATTGTGCAGTTATACCTAATGGCGAGGTCAAGATCAGGGTTAATAAGAGAACTAAACAGGCAGAAAAGAGGTATCGACCCTTCATGGCAGTTTGTCCTTTGTCCTTTGTCATGCCTGGAGCTGGCTCTCTGTTCATGACTACGAACAACAGACAGCAGACAACAGACAACGGACGATTATTGAATTCTCTTCAATATAGATGGCAAGTGAATCTGATCCTTTTTGTAATCTGTGGTAAGGGCGTAGAGAACCAGATTAATACCTAATCGAAAAGCTAAAGCGCGTTGATGCTCACCACCGGGTTGGCATTCATAAACCCAATTCCCTAGATCATCCCGCTCCCAGGCACCTCCGAGGTCATTCTGGCAGTAAATAACAGGAGTCAGATCGTCAACATAGATCCCTTCTAAATAAGGGTTCACCAGATTTCGTCCCCCAACGGCTTTTAATAAATAAAAAGAACGAAATACCGTATGATCTGGTGGAAGTGTGGTTAAAGGACTATCTGGAAAAATACGAGCTAGCTCTCTTCGAACCGATTTATCAAACCCATAATTCTTATGTCCCAGATTATCATCGATCAGTAAAAATCCCCCAAAGTTCAAGAACCGCCTTAAAATTTCAATCTCTTGATCTGTAAAAGGCTCAAATTCTTGCCCACCTGTCATATATAAAAAGGGAGACATGAACAAGGCTTCATCCGTCAACCTTACATTGTTTCTTTCTACGTTGGCTTCTACGCTGGTTCGCCGCATTAACTCATACATGAGTTCTTTGGAGCTATTACGATAAGGATTCCAGTTACCTCCACGATAGATAAGCTGGGTAAACGTAAATTTTTCCGCATCGAATTCGGGAGCCGTAGAAGCAGTTCTGGGAAAGAAAGAAGTTCCTAGCAGGAATGTTGCATACTTGAGAAACTCTCTTCGTGTTGCTGGAAATTTCATACTCTTACACCATCCTCGGAGAGGGCCAATAAAGGTTAAAGCTAAAGCTGACAGAAGCGTACCCAATCTTTTTCCCTCTGTCAAGCTTAATTTCAGGTAAATACCGAAATTCTATCATAAAATTAAAAAAAACGGAAAGAAGTTATCTGAGGATAATGTTAAGAGAAAGTTGAACTCTTTGCAAGTTATAAGAATTCCTTAGACTCAGCTCAGGACCATGGGAGTATGGTTTAAGGAAAATAAAAAAGATACTCCCTGAAAACCCCCTTGAGGAAGGTTAGAAAGAGGAAAAGTAACCTGTTAAACTGATGCATACTTCTCCACTCCAAAGGATAAGCCGTTGACAAGAGTCAAAAATTAAAATATATTAATTTTATCCGTTAGGAAGTGGCAATGAGGTTGATAAAAGGCTTTAGGAGAATAAGGAAACACCCCTTGACAAGGATTGAAGTTTAGTTTTATATTAAAAACGTTCTTTCTGAAAAAGAACAGAGTTAACTGGTAGTTATAAGATAACATTGCTGAAGATAAGTTCTTGACAAAAATTGCAGATTAACTTATATTGATAGTGTTCCTCGAAAGAGGAACCTGATTAAGTGATCGAAAGATCCAATTTTCCCCTCCGTGATTACCTTTTAAGTTAAGGTTTAATCTTTAATCCTCAATTAAAATCTAAGTTTTCTAAAAAGTTTAATCTTTTTTCTTCCATTTTTGTTCTTTGACATAGGAGCAGGTTGATGGGAGGGATCAACCGGAGTCAACCTGAGAGTTTCAAGGTTTTAAGAAGTAATTACGGAGAGTTTGATCCTGGCTCAGAACGAACGCTTGCGGCGTGCCTAACACATGCAAGTCGAGCGAGAACGGGAGGCAACTCCCTAGTAAAGCGGCAGACGGGTGAGTAACACGTGAGTGACCTGACTTTGGGACGGGG